>JAHZJA010000577.1 GCA_022601155.1 Deltaproteobacteria bacterium
CACCGACGCTTGTGAAGCCACCACGCTCCACGGAGTCCAATCGGCGGCGTTGATGGATCTACGGATGGCGTGTCTGGATCGCAGCCGCGAACAGCTCGGTGCCGTGGTGGAGCTGCTCGCGATGGCGGATGCCGACGTGGTCTTGCGCGCGCATCAGCTGGTGGACGGCCTCGAACCGTTGTCGCACTGCGCCGACGTCGAGCGGCTGCAAGCGGAGATCGAGCCGCCCGCCGCCGACCAAGCGGCTGCGGTCGATCGTGTTCGTTCCCAGCTGGCGGTATCGCGAGCCCGGATGCTCGCCGGGAAGTACGGTGCGTCCGACACCGCCCTGGTGCGGGCCGAGACGGCGCTCGACTCGGTCAGCTACGAGCCCGTGGCGACGGAGGTCGCCTTGCTGCGCGGGCAGTTGTCGGCCCGCCGGGGCGACTACCCGGCGGCGGCCGAGGCGTTGAGGCGGGCGCTCCAGCGCGCGGCCGCCAATCACCAGTGGCCGGAGGTGTTGGCGGCGACCGTCGAGTTGATGCTCGTCGTGGGCAACAAGCTCGAGCAGCCCGGTCAGGCCCTCAGCCACCGCGACTTCGCGCTGGGGCTCACCCGCGACGATCCTCGCGGTCGCGCCCGGGTGCACAGGGTCGTGGGCGACATCCTCAAGATCCAGGGCAAGTACGAGCAGTCCGAGGCCGAATACCGCCGCGCCTTGAGGCTGTGGGACGAGGACCCGGGTCACAGCGAGTACGCCGCGGTGGTGCTGCGCAACAGTCTGGCCGTGGTGCTCAAGGTCCAAGGTCGGTACGAGGACGCCGAGCACGAGCTGCGGCGGGTGGTCGAACTGTTGGAGCAGCAACTGGGGCCCGAGCACCCTCACGTCGGCATGACGCGCAACAACCTCGCGGGCACGTTGGAGCAGCGCGGCAAGTACGACGAAGCCGAGGGGCAGGCCCGTCGCGCGATCGAGATCTGGAAGACCTCTCTCGGTCCCGACCACATCGACATCGCCAAGGCCCGTGGCAACCTCGCCAATGCCCTCAAGGCACAGGGGCGCTACGAGGAGGCCGAGGCCCAGGCCCGGCAAACGCTGACGCTCCGACGCACGGTCCTGGGCGACCAGCACGCGGAGCTCATCAAGTCCCACGGGGTCTTGGCCAACATTCTGCTTGCCCAGGGGGAGTACATCCTGGCCGAGGATCAATTCCGGGCCGCCCTCGAGCTGTGCGCCACGGCGCTTCCGCCCGAGCATCCCCGCGCGGGCCTGGTCCGCGCCAACCTGGCGCTCACCCTGGCCAAACAGGGTCGAGCCGAGGAGGCGGAGCAAGAGATCCGTCGGTCGATCGCTCATCTGCTGCGCACACTCGGCGCCGATCACCCCGCCATCGGGCGAGCTCGCGAGAACCTCGCGAGCATGCTCAGCCGTGCGGGCAAGCTCGACGAGGCCGACCGCGAGTATCGCCGATCCCTCGAGGAACTGCGCGAGACTCTGGGCGTGGAGCATGTGCACGTGGCTGCGGCGCGGCTGGGCCTGGCCCGCAACTTGGCAGCGCAGGGCGAGCATCAATCCGCCGAGAACGAACTGCGACGATCGCTGACCGACCTCATCGAGGCGCTGGGGGCTGAGCATCACGATGTCGCGACCGCGCGGGCGAGCCTCGCCGAGCTGTTGCTGACGCGTCAGCGTGTCCGCGAGGCGCTGACGATGGCCGAACTGGCCTGGGCTCAGCTGCGGCAAGATGACACGCCGGCCGAGCGACGTGGCGAAGCGGCGTTCGTGCTCGCCAAAGTCCTGTGGAGCAGCGCGGATCAGACATGGGCCACCGATCCCGAGGACACCCGGTGGCGCGCGCGGGCGCTGGTCGAACGCGCGACCAAGGCCTACGGGGAGGCGGGGCCAGGGTTCCGTGGTGATCGGGCCCGAGCCGAGGCCTGGCTCGCCGAGCACCGCTGATCTCGATGGAGCGCCGGTGCGCTCGGGCCCGAGTCTATCGACGCTCGCGCAAGCTCTTCCACCAGCGTCGCAGCCGACCCGACGTCTCGGGCGGTCGCGTGGTGCGGACCAGTGCCTCACGCAGAGCTGCTACCGACGCGTGCCGCCGCGCGGGGTCGCTGTCGAGCCCGCGGAGCACCGGATCGAGCACCGCGCGGGGCACCGCGCGCTCGGGCGGTGGCGGTCGGATCTGCCCGCGGAGCACCGCCAGTCCCGCCTCCTCGGCCGTCTTGCCCGCGAACGGAGCCTGACCGAGCAGCGCCTCGTACAGCACCGTGCACAGCGAGAATTGGTCGCTGCGGGCATCGACGGGGTCGCCCAACAGGTGCTCCGGCGCCACGTAGCCCACCGTTCCCAGCACCGCGCCCGCCTGGGTCAGCGGCTGACGAAACGCGCTGGTGGTCTCGACGACGCTGTCGGGCAGTGGCTTGGCCAGCCCGAAATCCAGCAGCCAGGCGTGGTCTCGGGCGTCGACGACGATGTTCTCGGGCTTGATGTCACGGTGCAAGATCCCCTGGTCGTGTGCGGCGGCAAGGCCGTCGGCCACCGGGAGCAGCAGGTCCAGGACCCGTGCCCACGGCCGCGGCGACTCGAGCCACTGCCGCACGCTGATGCCGTCGATCCGGTCCATCACCAGGTAGGCACCGTCCTCGTGCTCACCCACCTCGTGCACCTCGACGATGTGCGGGTGGGTCAGGGCGGCCATCGCTCGTCCCTCCCGCCGCAGCCGCTCCACCGCGCGCGGCATGCCGGGGTCGACCAGCTTGAGCGCCAGCGACCGACCGTCTTCAGTGCGGCGCACGGCGAACACCGAGCCGGAACCTCCCTGACCCAGGGGATGCAGCAACTCGTACCCGCCCACGTGCACCGCCGCCCGCGGCTCCTTGAACAGTCGAGCGCGCAGCTCCAGCCGCAGGCGTTCGTGCTCGAGGCGAGCCGCTGCGTCCAGGGGCGGCGGCGTCCCCATGGGGCGCTTGGGAGCCCGTGGGTCGCTCATGAGTTCGAAAGGCCGCCCTGCGCCTGCCGGATCTGCGCCGCCCAGCCCTCCAGGTTCTCGAGGGTTCGCGCGGTCAGGCCAGGGTCGTCGCCGAGCTCGCGCAGCGCTTCCTCGACAAGCTGGCGGGCGCGACGGAGTCGGCTACGCACCGTCCCGTGGGGCATGTCCAGACTCTCGGCGATCGCGGCCGAGGTCATGCTCTCCCAATAGAACAGCTCCAAGATCACCTGGAACTCGAGCGGGATTCTCCGGAGCGCGGTGAGCAGCAAGCGGTGCTCGTCGCGCGATGCGACCATCGTCGCCGGTCCGGGCGACAGCTCCGCCACGCTCGCCGTTGTGGGGTCGACCCGCTCGTCCCGCCGTCGCGTGCGTTCGTAGTGCCGCCGCAAGACGTTGTAGGCGACGCCGAACAAGAACGAGCGAAACCCGTTGTCGTCGCGCACGTGGTCGCGACTACGAGTGCAGGCCTCGAAGGTCTCCTGGATCAGGTCGGCCGGATCCCCGCTGACCTTGTTGCCGAAGAATCTCACCACGGCGGCGTAGTAGCGCTCGAACAGCGCCCCTCCGGCGGTGAGGTCTCCGTCGCGCCATGCCGCGAGTAGCTGTGCGTCGCCGATCCGCGTCACGAAACACCCTTGCAATACGCCTGAAATCGACAGTGCCCGTTCGGTCGCGGGTCGTGCTCTCGCCTCGTTCGATCTTCGAGGATGAGGTTGGCGCTGGCAAGGAGACCGCGGCGATCGGCCGCGCCTCGGGGCGGTATCGCACTCATGATTGAAGCACACACCATCCGACGGCGCTGCGGCCGTCTCGTCGGAAGGTAACGGTCGTCACGAAAAAAAATCTACGCGATCAATCGGCGCAAGCAATCAACGCCCATTGCCCGCCGGACTGCCAAGTGAGCCTGCGCCCCACCCGGACCCGCCTCGGCCGAGACCTGGTCCGACCTCGTGAGACTCGACATGCTGACCATCAATCCTTCGCCCCTGCTGGGGGTCATCGGCTACGCAGCCGAGCCGACCAGTGTGCTCATCGAGCGCGTGGCCTCGCACCTGCGCGTCGTGCAGACCGATCGTACCTCGAACATGGACGATGCCGAGCTGCGTCGATTCGTCGCCGCCGGCTCGGTGCGGGCTCGGGGCTACGGCGTGTGCTCCGAGCGCGCCCTCGCCTCGTGGATGGAGTTGGCCGTGGTGTTTGGCCTGGAGTTCGACGTGGAGTGTGCCTGGGCCTGCGCGTGCCTGGACTCCATCGGCGCAATAGCCGGGTCACACCGGTACGGCGACGACCTCGTCCACGCGATGTATCACGCCGCGGCCAACGATCCCTCCCGCTCACGAACGGTGTAGCGCGATGATGAGGATGGACATCGATCGCTGCCTTGCCGCGCTCGTCGGGGCCCGTCAGCTGCTTTTGCAAATACTCCGAGTCCCACACCGCAGATGTCCTTCACGACTGGACACCATCCACAGCCAGTGCGTTCGCGAGGGGCTCCGCGAGGCGGCCGCGAGTGCACGAGCGGTGTCGGGCTTTCGGGCGCTGGCGGCGGGGCAGCTGCGTGTCGCCCACGATCTGGTGGAGATCACGGCCGAGCTCGATCGCGACTGCGGTCTCGGGTTGCTGACAACGTCGAGCGCATCTGCCACATCAAGGCTCTGCACGACGACCCGCTCGGAGTGACCGCGCCTACGTTGGACGGCGCCGAGCTGGGATTGCTCGGTGGCATCCGGTCCACCCACTCCGTCCATCGTCTTGCTGCCTCGGTTCCCATGTCCCGCAGCCTCGACCCGTCCGTCGTTCAACGGTTGCGACCTCGACGAGCAGACCGGTTCCTCGTAGCCGGAGTCTTGGAGGCAGCTCCTGGTCCTATGGGGTGATGATCGGCACAGAGCTGTCGTTCGCCTCGTTGGTGACCGTCACTGACGGAACAACATCGGCGTCGGAGCCCGTCATATCGTGGCAGTCGCTCGACTGAATGTACGGATGTTGTCCATTGCCACAGCTATGGCCTCTGCACTCGACGTCCTTGACCAGGTACACCGCAAGCGGTTCAGGATCGCAACTGCTCTTGGCGAAGACGCTGTCGTACTGGCGAATCCGACCTCCGAACTCTCCGTCGATCACGATCGCGTCATTGTCTGGGTCGTAGGTCTGGTTCGAGCACGGGACATCCAATGCATCCGCGATCTCCCGGTCCGAATTGAGACGACCACACCGGAGGTTACCAAGGGCATTGCTCAGATCTTTCAGGACGTCCATGTCTAGATCAGTAATGTCGCTGTCGTTCCTGTTTCCGGCAGCACAGACCTTGGAGATCTTGCAAGTATCCGGAGTCAACGTCAGCGACTCGTATAGGTGCCCCAGGTTCTCGATACAATGGCTGGTCATAATGGCAGGGTCATCCCCTGTTGGATTGAGCGCTGCCTTGTACGCGACCGCGATCTTCGTCCACGAGATGAAGCGGTTTACGCTGACGCCTCCTCCTGCCCCGACGCAGACATGAATGTACTCTGGTGTTACGCCTGGGACATGCTCACTTGGGGTGAAAGCCTTATTGGAGCAGTCGGAACGAAATGACACGTCCCCTTGGCCTGGCAGGGAATCGTCCTGATGAGCCACGATCTCGGCGTCACAACCGCCGGGCGCCACGGCCAGGCCCAGGCACGGAGCGAAGAGCGCTGCGAGCGCAGTGTTCTTCGCTCCGTGCTTTCCTGCGCGCTTATTCGTCGATGATTCGTTGAACTTCTTCATGGTCTCGTTGCCTCGTTGTCGGATCGGCCATGGCTCGTAGTCGGCTCATGCATCAGTCGCCCGTCGTCGATGGCCTCCACCTGGCGATCACGGCCGAGCAGATGCCAGCCGAGCAACGGGGGACGGGGTCCCCGTTGCCTCCAAGGCCCGCGGAGGCGGTCGAGGGTCTGATCTGTGCGGAGCGGACCCGTGCGGAGCGGACCCGTGCGAAGTGCCCGTGGTGAGTCACACTCCGCGCCGTTGGCTGGCCCGGCTCGGATGGCTCTCGCGGCACGTATTCATAGGGAAGTAGCGAGCCACTGGGGAAGTTATTCAATCGGTCGAGGAGGCCCACCGGCGCGTGGCGTCAACGCAGGCCCAAATCGCTGCTGAGGGGCTTTGGGGCAGCACGAGGTCGCGAGTGACGTCCTGCGCGACTTGCTGCCAACTCGAGCGCCTGAGAATTCGACGTCGGACTGAAGCCAAGTTTCGTGGGCGGGTATCTCCTCGTACGGAGCCGTCAGGTCGGTAGACACCGACCCGTGCTGGTTACTCGAGCCATCCGCGAGGGTCCGGCCGCGCACGTACGCCCCGGATCGAAGCCAAGGGACCACTGAACGGCGGACTCCGTGCGTGCACGACACGTACAGGTGGGTTCGAGCGTGGGTGAAGCGCCCCGCTGGCCGGGTGGACCGATGGCAACGAACCTACACACAAGCAACAAGAGAACGAGCAATGGCAATCGAGAATCGAAATTCCGCACTGAGCACGTCCTTCCACACTACGGGAGCCATCCTGTTGCTCCTCACGGGGGCGTGTGATGCCGAGGAGTCCATCGAGCCCGTCAAGTCCACCGAGTTCCGCGCCCAATGTGCCAAGCTGGTCGTGATCGGCGAGGGGGAATGCGGGCTAAGCGGTTACCCCGTGGATCAACCTGCGTTCGATCTCTCGGCGGAGTGCATCCGCAGCAAGAACATCCAACAAGACGATATCATCGCGTTCAGAGGGCCTGAAAACGCCGATCTCCCGAAGCCGAGGCAGGTGACGAACATCGACGGAACCAAGATCGAGACCGAAGAGGCCACGCTGGGTGAGCTCAAGAAAGTTTCAGGTTCGACGGATGACTTCACGAATGAACTCAGCGAGAATGTAGGCGGAAAGCTGAAGGAGGTACTCGAAGGCGTCAAAGCAGAAGACAAGGACAACGATGGTGATGATGATGAAGAACGACGACTGGAAAGCTCTGGCGTCACGATTGAAGACATCACTCCTAGTGTCCATCTCAGCCCCGATGTGAGCCTGAGTCTCACCTTTGACAAGTCTGGGTTTTTCCCGACACTAGAGACATTCGATCTGAACCTCAATGGAACGTTCAAAGCTATGGTCGAGATGGACTTCGTGGCTACCGACGAGCAGATCTCCTACAAGACTGTCCTCGCCGAGCCCACGCTGTACGCTGGGCTCGTGGAGATCGGTCCTATTCCCTGCGAGGTTGATACCAAAGTCGAGGTTAGAGCCGAGTTTACGGGAAATTTCACCACGAGCAATGCCGACTCGATGCATGTGAGTTTTGGCATCGACACAAGCGTGAACTTGGGACCCTCGTATACTGCCGATGAAGGCTGGCACTTCAACAACACAGCGACTCTGACGCCCAGCCACGATTTTGCCGCGTTCGCGGAATTGGGCTTCGTTGGCAAGTTCGATGTGCCAATCGAGCTGAAGGCAACGTTTTGGAAGGCCTTCAATATGAGTTTTTCTGTTACGCCGACGTTTGACTTCGAGGTCAGTGCGGGCGGTGGTGGATCTCCTACCGCTCGGCACGCCGAGAGCGTGAAATTCAAACCCGCGGTCGGGCTGAGCATGGGTCCACTGGGGTCCTTTGGAGCTGACTTCGAGAAGTCCGTGCCCGAGACGCCTGTCTGGCACGAGTTCTAACCTCGAGTCCTGCTCACCCGACATCATCGTCGGGCTGCGTGGCGCGGGTGAGCTGAAGCGTACCTGTTCGGCGAACCGCGTCGTGATGTAGTGCCCGGGACCAGCTATCCCTGGGATCCGTGGACCTCGACCCTCTTGGCCCCGAGGGTGCACGAGCGTGGAGACTCATCAGCTCGAAGTGGCGGTACCCGTTCGGCGAGCCGCGTCGCGACGCGGCCCCCGGCACCAGCTATCCCTTGGATCCGTGGACCTGACGCGCGTGCGTGGGCGCTGGGCCACGCTCTGTCGGGGATGCGCATTTGCATCCCGCAGCCACCGCGCCGACCTCCGGATGACCACGGCTCACTGATGTTTGGACCTCCTCATTCGAGGTCTCGAGCGTGCAACGAGTACAGGAAGGAAATGGAAATGGACGATATCAACCATCAGCGAGATCAAATGGCACAGCGTATAGTGGGGCGCCATGCTTGGATCGGGCTCTGTCTGCTCGCGACCGGCCTCATCGCCGCCAGTAGCCTCGTTGCGTGCGACCGATATGCACATCCAGGCTTCGAGCTGGAGCCCGACAGAGTACAAGGATGCGGTGATGTGCAGGAGGACCCCGCTGGTACCGAGTGTACCGCGCTCACGGTCTACGAGTACGAGCAGGGAGATGGCCTCAATGGCGACATCGTTGGTGGGTACGAGCAGACCACGATTACTCTCGAGGGTGGGGTCACGGAGGTCACATGGGAGCTACGGAGCAATACCCACCATTACTATATCCACTATGACGAGACGGCCTCCCAGTATCAGCTCGTCAGGTTGCACGCTGCGCATGAGCCCGGCACGAACATTGAGAGCAATAGTGGCTACGCGCTGATGTCCACCTTTGATTTCACAGAAGGTCAACAGCAGAAGCCCTGGTCCACGCCGACGGAGACAACCGGAGACTGGGTCAACGGCGAATATGACGGGGGCCGCATGGAGGTCCACTGTGGACTCGATGACACCGACAACGGTCGCTCTCTCGAGGAGAGACTGTGCGGCAATGGCAGGGCGGACTACGACTTCGGCCCGGATGCCGATGAGGACGGGTTCCAAGATCTCAACGAAATCTGCGACGATAGCGTCGAGGAGAACGACTCCATCGGCTACTACAAGGAGCGAGAGCGACATTACCAGTGCGGCGACTTCAAGCTGGATGGCACGCTCTCTGACAGCGAGGACGACGAGACCTTCACGGGGAATGGATTCTTGACTTGCGACGGCTGTGCACCTAGTGTCGACTGGTGCTGTAAGTATCATTGTCTGACTGAGATTGCCGAACTCAACGAGGCCTGCGTTCATGAGGAGCCTGACGATGTCAGCGACGGGCCCTGCGTTAGTGAGTATTTCGCATGTATGGGGGGGTGCTAGCACTACTTGATTGAGCCCGTCGGGTGTGGTCTACGGTCGGGGTGCCGACATTCGCAGCCCTCCGAGACAGCCTGGAGCTGGCCACCTCGGGGACGACCGGCAGGGGCCCCGACCCGTATCGGTAGCCCGCATAGCTGAAGTCGGGAATGCGGAAGCCCTCGTCGTCGACGGCGTACTGCATTCGCTCGCCCTCGTATCACCACCGACGATTGCGACTCGTGTGCCGCCCCGGTGGGGAGGTTGTCGTCGCAGAAGCGAGGCAGGACCGGCGCGTCTCCGGTCGTGCCTTCGTCCGTGGTGTCGCTGCCCTCGGGTGACGTCGTGGAGTCGGCCCCCGGTGTGGGCTCCGTGTCAGTCGCCTCGGTGTCGGCCGACCCCCCGTGTGCTGACGGTGCTCGGGTCGGTGTCCGCACTCGTGGTTCCCGTCATCGGGCACCGCCGCCGGACCCATCACCGCAGGCCGCCGCCATCGCCAGTGCCGTCAACCACGAGAGCCGAGGATGCATGGCCCCCACGGTACCCGATGGCGCTCGCGCCGGGATCGCGACGAAGGGGCGCCGAGCGAAGGGGCGCATACTGTCTGTACGACGACATCGTGGAGGCCATCGGTCAATACCATCGTGTCCCTGGTCGCGACGGCGGTTCGTGCTCGGGTCGGCGGTGGGCCGGTGAGCCCGACGGTCGCTACTCCATGCCTAGCAGCAGGCGATGGTCTTCGATGGGCTCGAGGGCAGCGACGAGATCGAGAAAGTCGACCGGCGCGTGGTGGCGGCGCCGTGGATGGGGGTAGGGGCGGCCTTCGTGGGCTTCGTAGCGGAGCGCGAACTCGGCGTCACGCTTGCCGAGGACGCGCTCGTAGGTCGCCCAGTCGTACAGGAGGACCTCGCTCGCCGACAGCCACGACACGATGTAGCTCTCTTCGTCCATCGCTTTGCTCATGCGCGGCGACAGATCCGAAGGGGCGCCGCGGGGACGTGCCACCAGTGGCTCGGGATAGTCGCCGGGATCGACGCGATACTCGACCCCCGACAGCACGTAGAACAGACCGCGATCCCAGAACTCACCTGGGTCGACGCGAGGCTCGGAGCCCTCGTCGGTCTGCGGGGGCAACTGGCACGGCATCCATGCCCAGCCGCGACGGGCTCGGCGCTCGAGGGCGATGAAGAAGCTCTGGCTCACACCAACGATTGCTCTACCATGAACATCGGCATGCCTGGACCCCATCGGATTCGCTACCGGATCACGTCCGGCGACTGGTTGCTGCTGCACGATGCAGACGAGCGACTCCACCTGCGGCGGCTCCACTTCGAGGGGCGTCGTCTCGTCGAGGTGCAAGGACTGGCGTCGGAGCTGCTTCCTGCGGGCGCTGACCCCGATGTGCGCCCCTCCCTGGTCGAGGGGTATTCGGTCTCCTTCCCCAAGTCGAGCCGGGCTTTCACGCGCTGTCGGCAACTCCTCGAGCAGTGGCAGCAAGACGGTTGGATCGTGGTGGAGCATCGCGAGCAGGTGCAGGGGGGCAGCCTGCTGCAGCAGACCGATGTCGAGCTGGGCGGCGTCGCACTGGCGGCCGCCGAGGCCTCGCTCGTGCAGCGGATCCGCGATCGATGGGTGCGGCAGGATCCCGAGGCCCGAGCCCGACGGCTGGAAGGGCTGCTCGAGGCCATCGAGCAACAGGACCTCGCGAGGGCACGCACGCTGCTGGCCGAGCACGGTGGCGATCCGCTGGACGTCCACTTCACGCGGGCCGCGGTACGTACCCGAGATCGATCGCTGGTTGCCATGCTCCTCGACGCGGGCGGCACCGTCGACGACACGTCTAGAACCCACACGACCTTGGCGGTCGCCGCCGAGGCCGACGATGCTGCGATGGTCACGCTGTTGCTGGAGCACGGGGCGAGCATCGACGCGCCTGGCTCCCACTACCGTCGGGCCCTGCATGACGCGGCACGGGTTGGTGCGGACGAAGCGGTGGCGGTGCTGCTCGAGCGCGGCGCCGCGGTGGATCTCCAGGACCGCTGGGGTCGAAGCGCTATCGAGCTGGCGGCGATCCACGGGCATGACGCGGTGGTCGAGCGCTTGCGGCCGCACGCGTCGGACGATCACCGCAGTCGCGCAGAGGCTCTGCGTGCCGAGGGGCGCCTCCGCAAGGAGCGCGTCGCCGCCCTCGATCCACGCACGGGCCCGCTGCTGTGGGCCGCGTTTCGCAATCGTCCGGATGACGTGCGGCGGTTGCTCGGCGCTGGGGTCTGTGTCAACGCGCAGGCCCCCGACGGTCGCTCGGCGTTCGACGTGGCGATCGAGCGGGGGCACGAATCACTGGCGGCGATGCTCATCGAGGCCGGCGCGGACGCATGACCGACCACCTTCACCCGTACGCCCGATTGCGAGATCGTCGAGCGTCCACCAAGCCGTATCGAACCGGTGTCTCTCGGGCTCATGAGCATCACAGCCGACAACCACCACGTCTATCTGCTCATTCGCGAGCTACAAGACCCGCCCCTTTGGTCCTGGGAGGCCTGGGGGCCCATCGCCGCGAGCCTCGATGACGTCGTTGCGTCGGCGCGCGGCGACGCAACGGTCGTCAGCCACTAGAACTCGAAGTCTCGCCACGCGCGCGTAGATCTTCCTGGCTTGACGTGGTCCGATGCCGGTCATTGCGCGTGGGCGCATGCATCCCCGCGCAGTGCCGACGCGTCTTCGAGTTGGTTGTTCTCGAGTACGCATGTGTTCGCGCCCGCGTGGGCGGAGTGCGTTCGCGAGGACCTCTCACCGGACGTCTATATCGAAGTGAAGCAGCGCAGGATCGGGCGCATCGCCGCCGAGCTTTTGCTGGTTTCGGTCGCTGACCGCCTGACCGAGGCCGTGCCCGTGGTCGCCGATTCCATGCGAATGATCCACACCAAGTCCGAACGGCCGCGGTTGGTGGCGTGCCAGACACGACCCTTCTCCTACTTGGTCGGAGGGGGGATGTCGCGAGGAGTGGACGAGCTGACCCATCTGGAGCTCGAGATCAACGGGACCGACTGGAGCATCGATGCGTTCAACGACGCCAGTCGCAAGGTCGACCGTCGGACCCGGGTCGAAGGCGGACGCTGGTCACAGGTCGTGCCCGCGGTGGTGGACCCGTGAAGGTCGTTCGCCGAGACAGTCCGACCGCCGGACAGCTGCGGGCGTCGTGGCTCCATCTCGCCGCCCGAGGGTTCGCGGAGCATGGGTCTGCTCGTCGAGGGTCGATTTCGCCAGCGATCCGCTACGCGGGAGAGACCGTCAGGGCGAGCCCTGAGCGTCTGACCGTGTGGCTCAGGGCAACCTGCCCGGTGTCGGTTCGATCCGCTCGGTATGCATGCGGCGGTTGGTAGAGCTGCTGCCGCAGCGGTGGGGCC
>JAHZJA010000578.1 GCA_022601155.1 Deltaproteobacteria bacterium
GCAGCAGCTGCAGCGAAGCGATCGCGTCGCCGTGGCGCCAGGTCATCCACGCCACCAGCAGCAGCTGACTGTGCATCATCGTGACCGGACCCCGGACGTAGCGGGCGGCCGTCTCGTCGTCCTCCGTCAGCTGACCGGCGACCACACCCAAGCCGAACAGGAACGGCGAGCCGAACCCCAGCACCATCACCACCCCGGTCATGAATCCAGCGCCGAATGCCTCGATCACCACCTGGAAGAACGTCCGGCCCCCGGGCGTGAGCGGCAACCAGGCCGAGGCGAACAGCGCCAGGCCGAGCACGGCCGTGCTTCGCGGGAGCGATTGGGTTCGACGGGGCTCGTCCATCCACTCCACGCTACCATTGCGCCCCATGGAGCCACCGCGTTCCGAGCCCGGCGCTCTCGCGACGACGACCGTCGCCAGCCCCGCCACCTCACCCCAGCAGCTTCGCGCGCAGCGCTGGAAGTTGTTTCGCGACGTCGCGGTGTTCCAGGTCAAGCTGCTGCTCGACGGAATCAAGGATCTCGTGCTCGGACCCATCTCTCTCGTCGTCGCGGCGATGGGGTTGTTCTCCAAGCGCGAAGATCCCGGCGAGCCCTTTCGCGCGCTGCTGCGCTGGGGTCACGAGTTCGACCAGTGGGTCAACCTGTTCGGCCAGTCCGAAGCCTCACCGCGAGCCCTGGCCGCCACCGACGATCCCGGCGGAACCCAGGCGAGCGCCGCAGCAACGCCGACCGACCGCCACGGTATCGATGCCCACATCGCCCGCATGGAGCGAGTGCTCAAGGACCAGGTCGAACGCGGCGGTCTCACGGCCAAGGCCAAAGAGGCGATCGACAACGCCCTCGACCGCCTCGACGACCGCAAGCCACCGCGCTCCTAGAACACCCATCGGTCGGGAGCATCACCCTCGGTGGAATGGGGCACGGGGTGGCCACATACCTCGACGGTGATTGGGCATACCCAAGCCAGGCGACGCCGTGCCCGCTGGCATGGGTACGCACCGATGGGTTGTGCCAGACCCACTGACGCTCGAAGGGAGGCCGAGCCCCCAAGGCATGTCCCCGAGGGAGGGCGTCAGCCCGATGCGAACGACGCGAGCGCCCGCTCGGCGACCACCGCACCAGCCTCCTGCACGAAGTGCCCGGCATCGGGAAGCTCCAGCGGCGGTGGGCACCCGCGAATGACCGAGCGCAACGCATGCATCGCGCTGGGGCCGAGCACGGGGTCTTGCATGCCGATCGCCATGAAGCTCTGGCCGCTCCAGCTCTCCGCGAAGAACCGGGCCGCTTCGCGAGCAGCGGCGGCCCCCTCCATCTCGCGCGTGGTGGGGACCATCGCCGGAAACGTGCGGACCCCGGCCTTGGCCCGCACGTCGGGAAACGGCGCTCCGTAGGCGGCCACCTCGGCCTCGGTGATGCCCGGCACGGCGCGGCCCATCAATCCCGCCACATCGAAATCAGGCTGCGACGCTACCAAGGCCTGCCATGCCGTGAACCCAGGACCCGGTGCCCGGGTGCCCGTCGCCAGAGCCGTGTTCATCACGATCATCCGCTCGAACCGGTCCGCCCGCTCCATCGGCAGCGTCAACCCCAGCAGACCACCCCAGTCTTGGCACACCAACGTGATGCCGCGAAGGTCGAGGGCATCGAGTAGCGACAGGAGTGTGCCGCGGTGAAACGGCCACGTGTAGACCGCGTCATCGACGGGCTTGTCGGAGCGACCAAAGCCGAAGAAATCGGGGGCCACCACGCGGCCGCCCGCGGCCAGGAACACTGGGATCATCTTGCGATACAGGAAGCTCCACGTCGGCTCTCCGTGCAGACACAAGAACACGTGTCGTGCGTCGGCCGGACCCTCGTCGAGATACGCCAGCCGCAGGCCCTCGTACCCGGGCAAGTCATCGCGATAGGTGGGGGTCCACGGGAAGTCGGGCAGGTCTGCGAAACGCTCGTCGGGGGTGCGCATGAACTCGGGCGTCGGCATCGTGGGGCTCACGATACGGCCCTGCCCCGCCCCGATCGCACTGGCGGTGTAGCCGCCGCACCACCCATCCTGCGTTGGCGGTAAATCCGCCGCCGAGAGCCACACGTAGTGCATTCCACTACATGAAAGGGTCGATCGGATTTTTCTCGAAACCTCCGGAAAAATTCCAGAAGCCCGTGTCTTAGGTTCCGACCTGTATAGCGTCGGGAGCCTGACCGACTGAGGGTTGGATGCGGAAGGGGGGGATCCCCAGCCGGCCAGGCTACGCTCGACGTTTGTCGTATAGCAAACCCCGCTGGGGTGCGGTAGAGACTCCGCGTGCTCGGGGCGGGAGCTGCAGCGAGTGCGACGCCAGGCGGCCTGCGGCGCGGCTTTGACCCGCTGCGACGTTTGAGCACAATCGTTGCGGACCGGCCCCGCATCGAGCGGGCGTATACCGCGCTCCGCCGGCGCTGTATTCGGGCCTACCCACCCGTCCCCGTTCGAGGGAGCCGTGGCCTGCGAGGGCCTTCGAGTCGGTGGGCATGACCCGGCAGATCGCCTTCATCGTCGCGATGCTCGGGAGCTCCACGGCCGCCGCAGCCCCTGCCGCGGGGACGGCCATCGAGCCACAAGAGCGGATTTATCGCGCCATCCGCACGCATGAAGAGATGCGCATCGACGGCAAGGCGACCGAGGAAACATGGTCGCTCGCGCCCAAGGACGACCGTTTCCGCGAGCGCACCCCCGACGTCGGAGCCAAGCCGCCCGTACGGACCACCCTGCAGGTCGCCTACGACGACGACTACCTCTATGTGCTGCTGGACTGCGAGTCGGACGCAGGCGACGTCATCGTTCGAACGCTGCGACGCGACAACCCCGGGATCTTCTCGGACGACGCGGTCTACGTGAAGCTCGATCCTTCCCACAACCACCGGGACGGGATGAGCATGGGCATCAACGCCGAGGGTGCACAGCTCGACGCGCTGGGGCTCAGTGATGGCTCGCAGTTCATCCGCGAGTGGGACGCGGTATGGACGGCGGAGGCCGAGCGGCGTGACGACGGCTACACCGCGGAGTTTCGCATCCCCTTCGCCGTGCTGGGAATCAAGAGCGCGGCCGAGCAGACGATTGGGCTGAACATCTCGCGCGACCACCCCTCGGCCAACGCCACCTACGACTGGCGGCTGTTCGTCCCCCCGCGATCGCCAATGGCGTCGAGCCAGTTCGGCGATCTGGTGGGGCTCCGCAACATCAAGGCCAAGCGAGCCATCGAGCTCACCCCCTACGCCCTGGCCCGCACCAACTTTCGGCCCGGGCTCACCGTCGATCCACGTCGCCGCCCCAACCTCGCGACCGGGGGCGACCTGCGGATCCAGGTCGGCGCCAGCTCCTACGTCGAGGGCAGCTTCTTCACCGACTTTGCTCTAGTGGAGGCCGACGAGGTTCAGGTCGCCCGCGATCGATTCCCGCTGTTCTTCCCCGAGCGACGCCCGTTCTTCATCAACGGCCTCGAGGTGTTCGACTTTGGCCGGACCCGCGAGGCACAGCTGTTCTTCTCCCGTCGGGTGGGCTTGGTCGATGGACAGCCCGTGCCCGTGCTCGCCGGGGCCAAGGTCTACGGTCGCGTGGGTCCGGTCAGCTACGGGGCGCTGGCGCTGCAGACCCTGGGCGCTCCCAACGATCCTTCGCGCGCTTTGACCCTCAGCGAGCCCGCGAACGTCTCGGTGGGCCGGATTCGGGTGCAGACGACCCGTGCGCTCAACGTGGGGCTGATGGCGCTGGGACAGCATCGCTTTGGCCTCGACCACGCCGACCACGCCGCAGGCGGAGTGGACTCGCAGCTCATCGCGCTCGACGGCAAGCTGGTGGGCTACGGGTTCATGGCCGGCACGTGGGCACAGACTCCTGCGCAGCGCGAGGAACGGGACGAGGACGACGTACGGATCGCCCCGGCCACAGACCCCCAGTCGCGACTGGGCAGCAGCGCGTACGCCCAGCTCCAGTATCGCGGCCTCTACGTACGCCCCTCGGTGCTGTGGTTGTGGAGTGACCGCGACTTCGACCCACGGCTGGGCTTCTACCGACGACCAGGCAGCGCTCGCCAGGAGGCCTCGCTGCGGTTCGTCCCGAGGCCCCGCCGGCTGAATCTACGCGAGATCAACTTCGGGCCGAGCTACAGCATCGAGACCGACCCCGCCTACTCCCGCCGCTTGGGCCAGAACGCGCGGGGAACCCTGGGCGTCAACTGGCGCAACGACGCGGCGGTCAACTACGACATCTCCCACTTCGTCGATTTCGTGCAGCAACCGTTCGAGCTGTACCAACACGAGGTGGAGTCGCGGCGCTACTCGGGCTTTCGCCACAACATCAATGCCGAGTCCCCCGGGCGCCGCGTGCTCCGGGTGCGGGCCGGCTACGAGTACGCCGAGCTGTTCGGCGGCGCCGCGCACCTGCCCACCGCATCGCTCACCGCACGACTGGGCAAGCACTTCTCCATCGGCGGACGCTACACCCACGTGGTTGGGCGCCTCGCCGATGCGGGGGAAGACTTCAACTTCGGCTTCGCCAACGCGAACCTCGATGTCGCGCTCACCCGCAACCTGGCGTTCGACAACCTCGGTCGCCTCGACCTGTCCCCTGGCTCGCCCCGGGTCGGCACCCAGTCCCGGCTGCGCTGGCGCTTCGCTCCCGGCAGTGACTTGTTCGTGGTGTATCGCAGCGACATTCCGCTGTCCGAGGCCCCCGAGGGCGAGCCTGCGCGGGTTGCGTTCCACGAAGTGACCATCAAGCTCACGTACTACCTGCGGGCGTTCATCAACCGCTGACGGCGTTGCCTACCCTCCCCGTGGCGGTTCGCACGCAAGGGCCGTGGGCGACCAACGGCCCTGCAACCGCGTCTGGGGCGAGTTCCAACGCGGGCCAGTCCACCGTGAAATGCCCCGGTCCCGCTGCGCGTCGAGGGAGCATGACCAGCCGCGCCATCGACCTGACTGTGGGTATGGGCCTCCTCCTGGGACCGTTGGCCTACGCGCTGTTGCTGGAGGGTGAGACCGTCGTCGTCACCGAGTACGTCCCCCAGCCGGTCGTGGTCCAGCCCTCCGAGTGTGCCCCACCTCCGCCGGCCGCGGTCGAGCCCACGCCGGTCGTCGAAGAAGAGCCCGAGCCCGTCGTCGAACCCGACCCCGACCCCGAGCCCGAGCCCGAGCCCAGCGATCGTATCGCGTTCGCCTTCGTCAACGAGGCGGGCATCGTGCTCAGCACCGAGGCCCCCGCGTCGTGGGGGACCGGTCGCTTGCGCAAGCACGCAGGCCCCGGGCAGTTCCGTGCCGCCAAGCGGGCCAACTCCAAGCAGGTGCCGCAATCGCTGTGGACCCAACGGGGCCGAACCTTCGACCTGTACGGCGCGGCGGGCAAGGTGTGCACGGTCCGCGTTGGCGCGCTGTCGGTCATTGCCCAACACGAGGGCCCCAGTCTCTACGATCTGTTCGTGCCCGACGGCGAGTGGCTCGAAGAGGCGGACCCCGCCGACGTGGATCGGGTTCCCTACGAACAGTTCGATGAGAGCAGCAAGACCCCTCGCGACATCCGACGCAAGGTCTGGTCCTACCTCGGCAAAGACGAGTCGGCATGGCTGGTCGCCGAGCCCCTCGACGACGATTCCTGCAAGGGAGCGGTGTGGGCCCGAGATGCCCAGCTGCCTGCGCCCGCCGTCTTGCACCCCAGCGACGAGCCCTCGGCGTCCAGCCAGCAGTTCATCGATCGGTTCTCAGCCTCGGACGAGCTGGCCGAGCTGCGAGCCAGCCACGAGGAGTGGAAATCGGAGAGCGGCAACGAGGTCATGGCGGACTACGACGACTGGGAGGCAATCGCCACGCGGAGCCCTGCCACCGTCCGCAGCTGGCTCGACGTCGACGACACTCCGCAACGCATGGAGCTGAACTTCGGTGAGCCCGGCGAGGGCTGCGGGGACGGCTTCTACTCGGAGATCGAGCGGGTCGACGCCATGGTCGACGGCGAGTGGACCTCCACCGACAGCAGCACGGGCGCGCTGGCGATCTTCGATGCAGACCTCGACGGAAAGTGGGAGACGCTGCACGGCAACGACGACGGCACGCCCATGTGGCTGACGAGCCCGACCCTCGAGCAGAGCTGGTCGTTGCCCGAGCAGTTCTACTGCCCCTGCTGAGCGCTCGGGCTCGCTCGCATCCCCCTGCGGCTCAGGCCCCGGGCAACCCACCGATGCATGTCGTGACATCGGGAAGGTCGGTCTGGTCGCAGGGACCCTCGCCCGCCCTACGGCGCCAACCGTGTCGTCGCCGGCACCGCCGCGAGCCTCACCGCAGCCCAGTTCCGCCGCCTCTGGCCAAGATACCCGCCATCAGCGCGGTCCTCATGGTGCACAGCCAGTGCGCGTCGCGGGCCAAGGGAACCAAGAATGGGGCGCTCTGCTGCTCACCCGCCGGGCTGTCGAATCGGCGAGCGCATCCACCGAGTGACCCCTGCGCCCTGGTCGATTGAGGGCGAAACGAAGACGCAGGGAATCCACCGCCACGACCGCGGGTAGCCCAAGGACTATGGGAATGCTCGCAACCGCCTACGGTGAAGCCAATCGGCAGCACCGCGGGCTCATGCCGCGGCGAGAACACACCGACCGCCGCACGATCTCCAAGTATCGCAGTGCCTTCGACCGCCGCTCCGAGGTCGCGTCGCAGCCCTGTCATCACAGCTGCAGCGGCTGCGGTGCACTGCGAGCCCCCACTGCGGGTCATCCCCATCGCAACAGTGCCCAGTCCGAGCCC
>JAHZJA010000579.1 GCA_022601155.1 Deltaproteobacteria bacterium
GGACTACCTGCGCGGCGGAATGCTCTTCGACGTGACCATCGAGCCGCCGCAGTACTTCCAAGAGCCACCACGCACCACGCTGTCGGCGACCTATAGCGGTGCGACGGCCGTCGCGGGCGGGGTGCCCCGCGGGTGGACCTTCGACATCGATGCTGCGTTCATGAACGTGGCCCCGCCCATCCGCCCGTGGTCGGGCGCGGGCTCGTGCGAGGACGTATACGCCGGGGTCCACACCCTGGGCCTGGACTTCTGCGGAGGTGCCCCATGAGCGCGGCTCGCCTCACCCTGTGCCTGGCGCTCAGCGTGCCCGCCCTGTCGGCCTGCGACTCGGACGACCCAACCCCCGGCTCCGACCTCGACCTTCGTGGCGGCAAGAAGAACAAGCCACCCAAGTTCAACACCGGGACCGACAACGTCCACCTGGAGCGTAGCGTTCGGTTCAACCCGATCGTGCCCGGGACCGACGCCGACAACGGCCGCGCCGTCTTTGGCTCGGCCGTCGACGAGATCAACGAAGACACCACCAATGCCCTGTTCGAGGGCGATTCACTGACGGCGCAAGGGACGATCGTCTCCAACGGGCGCACGTGCTTCACGTGTCACCGCGGGGATCCACTCGATTGGGGGCTGCCCGCGCCCCCGCTATCGGCCACGATCGCGGCCACCGATGCTCTGTTCACGGGGATCGACGCCGACGCGCAGGGCGACCCCGACGCGGCCTTCAACCTCGACCAGCTCGCGCTGTTCAAGATCCGGCCCAACCGCTTCAACCCCACCCGTGCGGACGACGATCCGTTCCGGCGGGTGTTCGGCTGGCGCAAGTCGCCTCAGCTGACCAACGTCGGTCTCTCCCACGGCATGCTCACCGATCTGCGCGGTCGCACCATGTTCGAGGTGGCTCGCGGGGCCGTGTTCGCCCACACCCAGCCCGACGACGCCCGCTTCGACGACTTGTTCTCGCAGCAGGATGGGGACGACATCGCCGCGTTCTTGTTCGGCCAGGTCTCGGACCCGGTGCTCTCGGCCCTCCGCGATCGGTCAGACCCGATGCACGACGTGCTGGTCGACGACCCGTTCTTCACGGTGCCCATCAGCACCAACAAAGAGCACAAGGGCAAGAAGGTGTTCGAGAAGTACTGCCTGGCGTGCCACGACACCCCGGGGGTGTTCAACAACCTCGCCAACGTCGAGCCCCTGGGCAACGGCGACCGCCCGACCTCGTTTCCCCCGTTTGCCCCCGGTATCGGGCGCACCTTCAATGTGGGGGTCTCCGAGGCCAATGTGCACGGCCTGCGCTTCAGCCACGACGAGGGCAACGGCACGTTCTCACCCATCGTGCTGCCGCTCGCCGCCGAAGACGGAACACTCGTCGAGTTCGTCGTCGATCGCGACGTGGGTCTGGCCGCCACCACCGGGCGTCACGAAGACATAGGCCGGTTCAAGGTCCCCGCCCTGCGCAACCTGGCCGCGCACGCGCCGTTCTTCCACGACAACTCCGCGGCGACGATCGAGGAGGTCGTGGATTTCTTCTGCAGCGATGCCTACAACGACTCGGCGGACGGTCAGCACTACCCCATCCACCTCAACGCGGTGCAGCGCAGCCGCTTGATCGCGTTGTTGTACCTGCTGTGAGCGGGGCCCGAGGGCACGGACCTCGGCGGCGAGGCGGCCGTGCCCTTGCCCCGCGGCCCCGGGTCACGGTTCTCGTCGGCACCCGTGGTGCGCGGGTGCACGGGTCGCGTCAGGCGCTCTGGGCATCGAGGAAGGTTCTGACCTTCTCGAACGGGATGTGCTGGGCGATGTTCTCACCGTAGAAGGCGTCCATGATCGTGCCCTCCCCGTCGATGAGAAAGTCGGCCGGAATACGGTGGGCCGGGCCATCCCACGGTCGCACGATCGGGATGCCAGCCTTGCGAGCCCCCGCCAGCGCCGCTCGGACGTCCTTGCCCATCGCTTGCCGCATCGACGCCTCGATACGGTACTGGACGTACAGTTCCAGATCGGGATCGGAGACGATCTTGAACGGTGGCTCGTGGCGCTTGACCAGCCCCTCCAGCTTGCGTGGGGGCGACTGAAACACACCCACCATCACGAAGTTGCGCTGGGCGAAGCTCTTGGGCCACACCGACAGCAGCTGATGAACCCGGAAGTTGCACAGCGGACAAGCGGCGTAGCGAAAGAACGCAAGCCAGATCGGGGTGCCGGCAAGGTCCGAGAGCGAGACCGTGGTGCCGTCGAGGGTCTCGGTCAAAAATGGCGGAGCCCTGTCGCCGACCTGGAGTCGATTATCCGTTGCCACCGAAGGGCATCGTAGCAACGGACGGGCCCGCAAGACGAGGTGGCGTTCGCCTAGGGGCGCGGCCCGAGGCGGGAAAATGCCGCCCAGTGCCGCTGTCGACCCCTGGCGGCAGCGCGATCCCGCGGCATGAGGGGTGCCCCCACCGTCGACCGTGGCCGATGGCGGTATGCTGCCGGGATGCGAATGCCCGGCGAGGACGAGTCGCCCTCATTGTTGCGAAGCGTGGTCAAGGTACTGACCGTCTCGGACACACCCGACTACGAGCAGCCTTGGCAGACCATGGGCGCCGAGCCCTCGGTTGGCTCGGGCGCGATCGTGAAGACGCCACGGGGCCTTCGCGTGCTCACCAACGCCCATGTGGTGGAAAATCACGTGTTCGTGGAGGTGCGGCGCTACGGCGAGGCGCACAAGTTCGTGGCCACGGTCGAGGGGGTTGGGCACGTCTGCGACCTGGCCCTGCTCGACGTCGCCGACCCGCGGTTCTTCGAAGGCACCAGCCCCATCGAGATCGGCGATCTCCCCAACCTCACCGACCGCGTCTCGGTGCTCGGCTATCCCATGGGTGGCGATCGACTCTCGGTCACCGAGGGCATCGTCTCGCGTATCGAGATGAACGCCTACACCCAGACCCACCGCAGCTTGCTCACCATCCAGATCGACGCCGCGATCAACGAGGGCAACAGCGGCGGGCCGGTCGTGCGTGACGGCAAGCTGGTGGGGGTGGCATTCCAGGCCCTCGATGAGGGCCAGAACATCGGCTACATGATCGCGTCCCCCGTCGTGCGGCACTTCTTGGACGACATGGCGACCGGGACCTTCGATGGCTTCCCCGCCTTGGGAATCAACGTGCAGTCGCTGGACTCGCAAGCGCACCGTGCGTCGCTCGGGCTGCGGCCCGACAGCTACGATGGGCTGCTGATCAACTCGGTGGTCTTCGAGGGCTCGGCCTGGGGGGTGCTCGAGGCCGGCGACGTGCTGATGGCCGTCGACAACGTCCAGATCATGTCCGACGGCAGCGTCCGGCTGCGCGACGACGAGCGCATCCGTTGGACGTACGTCGTCACGCGGCGACAGGTGGGCGAGACCCTCCCCGTGCGGATCTGGCGGGATGGCGCGATGATCGATGTGGAGCTCACGCTGCAACCACCGCAGTTTCTCGTCGCCGAGGACGCCTACGACGTCAAGCCCACCTATTTTCTCCACGGAGGCTTGCTGTTCGTCCCCCTGTCGCGCGACTTCCTCAAGACGTGGGGCGACGACTGGTGGACGTCCGCTCCCGGTCATCTGCTGGCCTACTTCGAGTACGGGGTGCGGTCACCCCAGCGCACCCAGGTGGTCGTGCTCCAAAAGGTGCTCGCCGATCAGGTGACCCAGGGGTACTCCGACTTCGAGAGCCTCGTGATCGACAGCGTGGAGGGGGTCGAGATCCGCA
>JAHZJA010000580.1 GCA_022601155.1 Deltaproteobacteria bacterium
AACACCGCCCCCGACCGCTGTGGCAGTGTTTTCGCTCCTCGACGCATGACCCGATGCGCCTTCGAAGCGCAGCCTCGCCAGGCAGCTGCCGCTGACGGCGTTGTGGCCCATGGAAAACCGCCAAAGTCGAGCCTAGCAGGCCACGGTGAAAAACCAGTGGCGTGGTCACGGTGAAAAACCAGTGGCGTGGCCACGGCGTCGTACGCCTGGCGGTGGCGTGGCCATGCGCGGACGTGCGTACGCGGTCGAGCTGGTGCGCACGCGGGGGAGCGTGTCCGCACCACGGTCGGATCGTGTCGGGGTGGCGAGGTGTCTTGGCGAAGCGGGCAAGTTGCCCAGTCGTTCGCACGAGGTTGTGCGAGTTGCCCGGTGGATGCCACCGATTGCCCAAGCCGAACGGATCGGCGGTCACAATCGGCATCGATTTTCACCGGGTGCGCGCCGTCGTTCGTGAGAGCATCAGCCACACCTCGAGTGTCGTTGTCGAGGTCTGGGAAACCATGTCGATCGAAGGGCGGGCCGCCAGGCTCCGCTCGGAGCGTGGAGCGACGATGAAACGAGTGCGCACGGCAATCGCGGTCCTGGCCGTGAACATCGGGGGAGGATGCGCCGCGGGTGCCCCCTCTCCAATTCCGTTCACCACGGGGGCCGCCAACGACGATGGCGACACGGAGACCGACGACACCGGGCCGGGGATCGACCTCGATGGCGGAGGCCCGCCATCTCCCCCCGGAGACAGCGGCGGACTACCGCCTCCGGCTGGTGGCGACGGCGACTGCTGCAAGGCCAACGACACGCCGGGCTGCGAGAACACCCCGGTTCAGATCTGCGTCTGCGGCCACGACCCGTGGTGTTGCGAGTCGGAGTGGGACGACGCGTGTGCGGGGTTGATCGAAGAGCTGGGATGCGGGCACTGCAACGATCCGGTCGACGACGGCGGCGAGCCACCACCGCCTCCGCCCGCGGGCGGCGACTGCTGCATGCCTCACGACGGGCCCGGTTGCGACGAGCCCGAGGTGGAGCGCTGCGTGTGCACCCTGGAGCCTGCGTGTTGCCAGGGTCACTGGGGGGTGGGGTGCACGGCGGTGCTGGAGCTGCACGGGTGTGGCCAGTGCGGCGGCGACCCTCCGTCGGCCGAGACGGGCGACCCCGAGCCTCCTGCGCCCGGCGATACTGGCGACACCGAGCCGCCGCCTCCGCCCACCAACGATTGCTGCGACACGTCGCCCTCACCCGGCTGCATCGACGCGTCGATCCAGGACTGTGTGTGTCAGCAAGATCCGTTCTGCTGCGACATGGCCTGGGATGCGCTGTGCGTCGATGGAGTGAATGTGCTGGCCTGCGGCACGTGCGAGATGGAGACCGGCAGCGATGGAACGACTGGGGATGGCCCCTCGGCGTGCTGCGAGCAACAGCCGGGGGCGGGCTGTCCCGAGCCCGACATCGAGGCCTGCGTGTGTGCCGAGGACCCGTTTTGCTGTGATTTTCTGTGGGACCTGACGTGTGTCGGTGAGATCGAAATCCACAATTGCGGATCTTGTAGTTAGGGTGCTTGCGCCTCCATCGTCGTTTGAACCAAGATGCTGTCTTGCGGGCCCCACGATGGCGGGGGTTGCGTCCCCCATGTGTGGGACGATGTGGGTGGATTGCGGGACCGCTGGTGCTCGAAGCAGTGCATCGTGACCGGCGACGAACGAGGGGACGCGGACGGATGACGATCAACCTGAGAGCCGGAATTGTTGTGCTCGCTGTGGGCCTGGGCAGCGGCTGTAGCGTTGGCGCAGAGACCGGGACGTTGTCCGGGTTTCCTCCGCCCGCGGGTCCGGGACCTGGCAATACATCGGGTTCGGAGGCAACGTTCGGCGATCCCACGGCGGGGGATGCCCGGGCCGGGGATTGCTGCCTCGCCAACGGGTCCCCCGGATGTGACGACCAGTTCATCGAGTCGTGTGTCTGCGCCGACGAAGTGAGCTGCTGCAGCACCGAGTGGACCGCTCAGTGTGCGGCCGCGGTCGACACTCTGGCCTGCGGTCAGTGTGGAGCCGGACCCCAAGACACCGGCGACGTCGACCCCGACAGTGGCCCTGGTGGCCAGGACTGCTGCGCGGGCGGGCTGGAGCCCGGCTGCAACGATCCTGCGATCGAGGCCTGTGTCTGCTCGGAGATCGCATTTTGTTGCGACGAGCAGTGGGAGCCGGTGTGTGGCGATGCGGTGGACGCCCTCGGCTGCGGTCACTGTGAAGGGGCCGGGGACACGGGCGGCAAGAACCCTCCGCCGCCGGGCGACACGGGCGGCGAACCCCCGCCTCCTCCTCCACCTCCGATGGGCGGGTGTTGCGAGCCGCAGATGGGCCCGGGCTGCACCGATGCGGCCATTCAAGACTGCGTGTGCATGCAAGACGCGTATTGCTGCGACACCGAGTGGGACCAGCTGTGCGTGGACCAAGTGGCCGAGTTCAACTGTGGCGACTGTGGGGGCGGCAACAACCCTCCACCACCTCCTCCGGGGGGCTCGCCCTGCTGCTCGGCTCAACCTGGCGTGATGGGCTGCGCCGCGGACCCGGCCGTCGAGGCCTGCGTGTGTGCGATCGACGATTTTTGCTGCACGACCGAGTGGGACCTGGCGTGCTCGGTCTTCGTCGAGCTGTTCCTGTGCGGCACGTGTAGCTGAGCCCGGCGAGGCCCTTGCCCGTGGCTCAGGCCCCGGGGAGGGGGACGCCCAGGGTCTGCGCGGTGCGGGCCATGAACTCCTGCTCGTCGGCAGAGACCTCGCCGTCGGCCGCCGCGATGGCCATCAGATCGGCGAGCACGGCCTGACGCATGGTGTCGTCGATGTTGTCGCGCAAGAACGCCGCGCACTGCTGCGCCTGGGCGACCCGGGGCTCGCGTCCTTCGATCGACTTGTAGGCATCGACCGTGCGCCGCAACAGCTGGCCCAGCTGCGGCAGCTCGATCCCCGGGGCACGCTTGGTGAGCTTGTCGGCCAGCGTGCGCATCTCTTCTTGGGTCAGCTCCCCGTCGGTGACCTGGCCAAAGGTCAGGTACAAGAAAGCGAGGGCGTCGAGGAGCTGGGGGCTGGGCGAGCTCATGGTCGGCGCGAAGGGTACCCGAGGTCGCCGGCCGTTGTCGCCCGGGGGCCGTTACTGCAGCGGGAACGGTGAGCGGAAGTAGTCGCTCCCCATCGAGTGGCAGTCGGTGCACAGCGAAATTCCATCGCCATCGCCGAAGACCTGGCCGTCGTAGACCTCGTACCAGTACCAGTTGTCACCGCCGGAGCTGTCGGCGGCCAACTTCACCGAAACCGACCAGCCCCGAACCTCGTTGCCCATGCCGTACAGCTCCTTGACCGCGGCCGCGCCCATGGGGTGCTCGGCATTGCCCGCCGTCAACGAGTCCAACATGGTGTTGTTGACGAAGGTCCACACATCACCGAAGTGGGGGCCGTCCGAGTCATGAATCCCAGATTCGGACGGCCATGCGGTGTACTCACCCGCTTCGAGCCACGGCAGCAGCTCGGCCGAGTTCACGGGCGGCACCGAATCCATCGTGCCCGAAGAGCTATCGGGATCGGAGGTCTCATCGGTGGTGGCATCCGCCCCGGTCGAATCGTCGGGACCGGCGGAGCTGCCCGTGTTGGGAGTGCCTCCGGTGGACGGCGTCGACGTGCCGTTGCTCGCAACTCCGGTCCCCGAGGGGTTGGCCGTCGTCGTGGGGGCGGACTCCGTGGAGCCGACATCGCCGCTGCCGGAGTCATCACCACAAGAAGGCACCAAGAGTAGGGTCGAAGCCAGGACGAGTTGGAGTCGCACGGCCCACGGTATCCACTAGAGTGCGAAGGGGTTACATGAGTTTCGAGACGGTCACGCGGATCGCGACGTGGCCGGTCTCACGCGTTGAGGCCGTGGGCCTCGAGATGCCGTGCCCCCAGACGGACCGCTACACGCCCCGTCCACAGCGGTAAGATCAGCGCGATCACCCCGGCGAGGCCGCCCAGGGCCAGTCGCAGGCCGCCCGGGAGGTACCCGTGCTCGACCCACTGCGCGAGCCCGAGGGTGGCGGGGACGGCCAGCAAGACCACCACGAGCAGGAGCACCAAGCCGCCCATCATGTACAGCACGCCCCCCAGACCGGTGGCGATCTTCGCGGCGTTGTCGATGTGAAAGCGGGGGAAGCGGGCGCCGAGGCCCAAAGCCAGCCCGGTCAGACCCGCCGTCAGCGGGACGATGGTGAGCACCGCGAGCGCGGTCAGCAGCAGCCCGGATCCGAGCCACACGCTGGTGACCGACACGAGCAGGGCCGACAGCGCGCACAGCGGTGCACCCACCGCGCGCCACTTGCCGCGCAGGACCTCGATCATCGGTAGTGGGGCTCGCAGAACGATCCAAAAGGCGCGTCCTTCCAGCGAGATGGCCGGGAACGCGAACCGGACGCACACGGCCACCGCCACGAACCCACCCAGCGACAGGTTGATGAAGTGCAGCCCGTGCGGCGGGATGATCCCGCTGTCTCCGGCCGAACGGATGTAGCTGAAGTTGACGACGTAGATGGCGACCAGCGCGACCAGCAGCAGCATCTGGGTCCACTGACTGGTGTCCCGCAGGAACACCCGCCGATCCTTGCGCGCCAGAGCACGGGCGGGTTTGTCGTGGCCGGGACGAGCGGCGAGCCGGGCGGCGAGCGTGGCCAAGTCGCGACCAGGGCGATCGGTGTCCCGGTCCGAGGGCGGGCGGCCCTGGCCTTCTTGTGCGCGGGAGAACGCGGCGGGGTAGGTCAGCCGGAACACCCAGCCCGCGACGAACACCAGCGCGATCGCACCGGTCGCCAACCGCAGCAGCGGATGTCCCATGGCGTCACTCATGGGTGACAGCTGCGACCACAGCGAGTCGGCGACCCACGCGCTGGGCAGCCACGGCGTGGGGCTGCTCTGGACCTGGCTCAGTACGTCGAGCAGCGGCGCACGTTGGTCGGGATCGACGAAGCGCTCCGGCTCGAGCTGGCGGAACAGCACGAACAACACCGTGAACACGGCGGTGGCGAGCACCAGCAGCAGCTGCCGGGTGCGCCGGGCCGAGAGCACACGGCCCAGCATCATGGCCAGGGTGACGGCGATCGAGGTCGGGATGGTGGCCAGCAGGGGCAGCGCCACCATCCACGACAGGTGGTAGCCGAGCGGGGCGTCCATCGCCAGGCCGGCGGCGACGAAGAACGGCGATGAGAACGTCACCGTCATCCACGATGCGTACAGGCCGTTCTCGAACCATCGTGCGAGGTACAGCGCATTGGCGGGGACGGGGCGGGCGACCAGGGCGGGCAGGTCGTCGGCGAGAAAGAACGTGGAGAACGCGGCGATCAAGTTGGAGACGGTGAGGATCGACAAGATGAACACCAGCACCAGCTCCATGAGCTTGCGAAGCATCACCACACCGATGGGCTCGATGGCCACCACCTGCGACAGGAACCAATGCGAAGCGCCCAGGATCCCCACCCACACCAGCAAGCCCAGCAGTACGACCGCGGCGAAGCGCTTGGGTCCCATCTGAGCGCTTCGCCGTAGGTTGACGAGCGTGCGCCACTTGGCGCGCAACAGATGTCCGACGATCACGGGGCCTCGTCCCGAGTCTCGGCCGCCAGGGCGCTGGCCCGGGCTTGCTCGGTGAGTCGCAAGAACACCTGCTCGAGCGAGGAGCCGGGCTGGTCGGCCTCGGTGCGGAGCTGGTCCATGGTGCCGAGCGCGGCGATCTTGCCGCGGCTGAGGATCGCAATGCGATCACAGACCTCCTGCGCGACGTCCATGGTGTGCGTGCTCAAGAACACCGACGACCCTGCGTCGCACTGCTCGCGCAGCACGGCCTTGACCAGACGAGCACCGCTGGGGTCGAGGCCGACCATGGGCTCGTCGACGATGAGCAGCCTCGGCTCGGGCAGCAGCGCGGTGGCGAACACCAGCCGCTGCTTCATGCCGTGCGAGAAGCTCTCCACCAGCGAGTCGGCCCACGCCGACAGCTCGAAGCGCTCGAGCAGGGCCGCGCCGCGGCTGGCCACCACGCTCCGGGGAATCTGATGCAGCCCTCCGACGAGCTCGAGCATTTCGAAGGCGCTGAGCTTCTCGTACAGGAACGGCCGGTCGGGGATGAAGCTGGTGATGGCCTTGGCGGCAATGGGGTCGCGGGCCAGATCGTGACCGTCGACGCGGACCGTGCCGCTGGTGGGCTGGATGAGGCCCGCGATGATCCGCATGGTGGTGCTCTTGCCCGCACCGTTGGGACCCAAGAAGCCGAACACCTCGCCGTGCTGTACCTCGAAGCTCAGCCCTTGCACGGCGTCGAAGCGGCCGTAGCGTTTGCGCAGATCCTCGACGACGATCATGGGGTGTCCTTTGCGGGGAGCCCGGGGGCGGTCAGGCCGTAGGTCGCCTCGGCCTCGGGCTCGCGCACGGCCACCAACTCCAGCGGTAGTTGTTGCTGGAGCACTTCGCTCAGCGCGTTGACCCATAGCTCGAGCGGCGGCATCCCGGGCAGCAGCTGTCGCAGGTGAAAGGCCGAGACGCGCTCGCCCAAGACATCGAGGGAGTCCCGGCCCAGGTACTCGAGGGTCCCTTCGGCTGGGGTCAGGGCGAGCGGATCGACGTGGGTGAACGAGAACCTGTCGCCGGGCTCGAGATCATTGCGCATCACCAGCGGCCCGAGGCTGAAGTCGAACACTGGGGGCTCGGCGAGGGGAAGGTCGAGCACGCCGCCGCCGGGCAGGCCGTCGGCCTCGATGTGCAACGTGTCGCCGCGGCGCTCACCGACGGCGGTCAGTGGCAGCGGTCCACCTTGGACCTCGACCGTGAATCGCTGCAGCGCGAACTCGAGGTCGAGCTCGGTGTCGACGCTCAGCTGGGTGGGCCCCGGCCCTTGCCCCGGCCGCAAGTGGATCTGCTGGCCGAGGGTGTAGCCGTCGTCTCGCCGACGCCGCTCCATCCGCGAGAACCCGACCTTGTTCTCCCCGCGGTACAGGCCATACCACTGCACCCCCTCACGAAACCCCTCCGCCAGCGCCTCGGGGTCGACGTGCAGCGAGACCTCCTCGCGGGGCCGCCCCAGCGCCCCCATGTCGAGTAGGATCACGGCGACGAAGGCGGCCACGGCCAGTCCGCCCAGGACGTCGAACCAGGGAAAACGCCGGGTCCGTCGCGGGTGGAGGCCGGCCCGTGCCGTCGTCACCCCATCGGTG
>JAHZJA010000581.1 GCA_022601155.1 Deltaproteobacteria bacterium
CTGCGGAGCAAGGCCTGAGCACGGCGCAAGATGGCCACTTCGGCGTCGAGAGGGTCGGCCTCGTGGGCGGGCGATGCATCGCGCACGGGCGCCGATGGAGGGTGTGCGGCGGCGTGGGGGCGCGATGGTGCGGGCACGGCCGCAGCCGGCGACGCCGGAGCGGCAGATGCACTCGCTGCGGTAGGTCCATCCACGGCGGACACCCCTGGGTTGGTCGGACCCGATGGTGGTGCCGGGTCCGGAGCACCGGATGGGCGGTGCGCCGCGGCTCCATCACCGCGGGACACACCGGGGCTATTCGGATCCAATGGTGATGGTGGCACCGAACGTGGATCGCTCGACGCCCGTACCGGCCCCGACCCATCGCGGTCGACCTCGACCTCGCCGACCGCCTGCCGCGTGGGCGCCGGACCTCCGTCGGGGCGGCTGCCTCCCACCTGCCACGCAACGGCGAGGCCCATCACCGCCGCCGCGCCGAGGCCGAGCCCCTTCCAGCCCACGAGCGTGGCCGCCGGGACTCCCCACGCGGCCCCCTGACCCACATGCGCGGCCAACAAGGCCCAGCTGCGGCGCCGCTGCTCGTTGGAGGGCCGCTCCTGTTGCCCGGCGTCCCGCATCAATCGGGCCACGGCCTTCGGGTCGTCCGCCTGGGGAAAGCGCAGCCCAAACCGACGTCGAGCCAGGCGAAGCCGCGAGTACAAGGTGTTGGGGGTCGTGTCGGTGTTCTTGGCGATCTCGGCCATCGACAGGCCGACCATCTGCGTCAGCACGAACACCTCGCGCTGCTCGACGGGCAAGGTCTCCAAGAAATCCGAGAGCATCTGCCACGCTTGCTCGCGCTCGAGCTGCTCCTGGGGCCCCGGCAACCCGGCGGGCTCGGGGATCTCGGCGCGACGCTCGTGTCGGCGTGCGGCCGCCCGTCGGTGGGAAAAGGCCACCGATCGCGCCACCCCCATGACCCAGGTCGCCATCGGCACGTTGCCGTCGCGCTGGGGCAGGCGCCGATGGATCGAAAGGAACGCGTCGTGGACCACGTCGTCGAGCGCGGACTCGGGCACCCCGCGCGCGCGCACCACCCACCGCACCCGGCGATAGTGTTCGCGGTAGATGCGCTCGAAGGCCGAAAGCGGCGGGGCAGACAGGCGACGGCCCACGGATCGCATTGCACCGCAGCCCCTCCGAGTTGTCACGGCAGGCGAAAATAAGGTCCGACGACCAGCGTCAGCGAGAGCGGCGGGCTTCGGAAGGCGGCCCGCGCCTCCGCTCCCTGCTGCAGGTGAAACCCTGGTCGTCGTGCGGCCACCGCGAGATCCAGCTGCCCGCGCACCCCCAGCCGAGGTCGCAGCCGCCACTCCACACCCACCCCGGGGCCCACGCCCAGCCACAGTGCGCGCACCGAGGCCGCACTGACGGCGGGCCCTCGTCCCGTTGCGACCAGCGCCAGCGCCAGCGCCCCAACACACACGGGCACGGCCACCGCACCGCGAGACCAGGCCGCGCACAGCCGCAGGCCCGCCCCGGAGCCGCGCACGGCCACCCCCGCATCGGCGTCGACGACTGCCGTGCGACCGAACCAGTGGCCACCGAACGCCTCGAGGCGACCAGGACCGAACTGCCACCCCACCGCGCTCTGCACCCCGGCCGCCGTCCGCGGCACCAATCCCAGGCTCAAGCCCACCGCGGCTCCCAGCGTCAGCGCATGGTCGAGCGGCTGTCTCGTTCGCCGGACGTCAGCATCCGTCGCCGGTCCCGGGCCGCGCCGCGCCGCACTCGACCGCGCTGGGGGGTCGTCCGTCGCGGTCGCTGTGAGCGGCGAGGACGTGGTGGGTCCCGGGATGCTTGGCGGTGGGATATCGGTGCCCAGCACCGACTGCGCGGTCGAGACCGGAGCCACGGCCACGGCGGCAACCAGGCCCGCCGCTCGCCCGAGCGTCTCGCAGCGCTCCGCATCGAGCTCGCGCCGCGTGACCGTGCCCCCCATGTCCACCACGAGCACGAGGTGATGCCCTGTCCCGTCGGCGGTGATCTGCCCGCGCAGCACGTCGGTCGCCTCGGGATCCACCACGATGGTCCTGCGCGCCAGCGACTCGACGTCCGTCCGCACCGTCTCGGCGTTGGGACACCGTGATGGGGCCGACCACTCCAGACGCATCGCCACGGCATCGGGCGCGGGGGCGTCACGCCCCGCGGGACTGCGTGTCTCCACCTGCGCGTCGCCGCCCGACCCGATGTGCAGCGCCACGGCGACCGCATGCACCAATCCGATCGCGAGCATGCGGGCTACCTAGCGTCGCTCCGGAGCCTCGGCGCTGGGCATCATCGCGAGGAGAAGAAGTAGCGCATGGCCTCGAACCAGCCCGGCTTGCCCGCCAATTCCTCGAGCTCGCCATCGTCGAGGTAGACCCCGCCACAGCCAAAGCACTTGTCGACCTTCACACCGCGAAAGGTGATCTCGTCCAGCGGCATGCCGCACTTGGGGCACCGCATCCAGTGCTTGGCCCGCAACGACTCGCGTTGCTGAACCGTCAGCTCCTGGGTGTCGCGCTCGCGATTCGCGCGTCGCCGGGCGAGCTCTTCGGGGCTGGGCTGGTCCACGGCGTCGGTCACCCTTCCTTGTTCGCCCGCCAGCCGGGTCGGCGTCAACCCGTTTCCTCGCCGCGAGGCGCGGTCGCCCGGAGCCCGCGTGGCTGCTGTGCCGTCGGGTGAGAACCAAGCCTGGCCGTAGCTGTCCGAGATCGACGTCGCACAGCCCGTTGGTGGGCGTGGTCCCCTCCCCGAACGATGCTCAGCCGTGCGCGTCTACGTAGGCCTTGGCCTTGGCATCGCCCGGCCTCTGGCCGAGCACGCGGCGGTAGTAGTTGAGCGCCTTTTCAGTCTCGCCGAGCTTGTCGGCGGCCTTGGCCGCTTCGAGGAGCGCGGCGACGAAGTTGGACGACCGCCGCAGTGCCTGCTCGTAGGTCTGCAGTGCCTTGCGAGTTCGTCCCTTGCGAGCATGGGCCATCCCGGTACACAGCAGCATGTCGAGATCGCCGGGCCGTCGTGCCTTGGCCCGACGCAGCAGCTCCAAGGCTCCGTTGGCATCGCCAGACTCGACCAGGTCACAGCCACGATCGATCAGCGAGTCGGTCGACTCGACCTTGGCCGCGGGCTCGTCATCGTCCTCGATGATCTCCAGGTCACCGTCGTCACCCGTGGCTCCGCCGCCGGTCGTCCCGCTGCCCGCCGCCCCGTCGTCGGTCGCCGTGCCGCCGCTGGAGGGGTCGCCGGTCGCTCCTGCGCCGGTCGCTCCTTCGCCGGTCGCTCCGTCACCAGAGCCATCGCCGAGGCTCGCCTCGGGGCCCGATGCGGCGGTCGCCAGTGCGTGCAGGGCAAACGCGGTGGGCTGCCCCGGCACCACATCGAGGATCGCTTGGGCCCGCGCCGCTGCGTTGGTGGGGTCGTCCGCCCGGAAGTACGCCAGCGACAGCGCCAGCTCTCCCAGGGCACTGCGCTCGGGCAACCCCGACAGCCCGGCGACGACGCCCTCCGGCATCGGACCGTCGGGCTCGCGCCAAAGTGGTGCCGCCGCGACCAACTGACGGAGCTCGCCGCTGCCGTCCTCGGGAAGCAGCGGCAAGATCTCGGCCGCGGGGCGTCCCTGCGCCAGCCGCATGCGCGCCCGAACGCTCCGCATGTGCTCGCGATCGACGACATCGTCCACCACGACACCGCCCAGGATCAGCTCCGCCCGCTTGACGTCGTCGGAGACCGCGTTGCCTCCGGGTGCGCCCGCAGCTCGACCGATGGCGTGCTCGATGGACCGCGTGACCAGCAGCTCCACCTGCGACAGCTTCATCTCGGCAACACCCGAAGGAGGCACCTTGCCGCCGTCCAGCCGACTCTGCAGCGCGGCCTCGGTCTTGCCCACCGCGGCGGGATCGAGCCCCACCATCGCCTGGCGTGCCTGCTCGATCTCTTCGAGCTTGGTGGGATCGAAGCGCTCGCCACCCACCAGCGAGTCCGCCACGCTCATCACCTTGTCGCGGACGGCGGGCACGAAGAACACCACCAGGATCCCGGCCAGCAGCCCCAGCCCCGCGATGATCGGCCAGGTGCGTCGTTTCGGCGTGCTGTCGATTCCCCGCGCGAACGTGCGATGACGTCGGCGAGCGCGGACGGCCGAGCTCTCGGACGAGGTCCGGCCCGAGGCGCCCGCTGCAACCAACCGGTCCTCGGACTCGCGGGAGTCACGGGGCGCCGACGACAGCCGAGGACGTACGGTCACCACCGGCTCGGAGTCGCGGGAGGCGGTGCGCTCGACGGCAGCCGCGGTCGCCCGCACTCCACCCACGTCGGTGGTCTCGGCCTCCACCTCGACTTCGGTCTCCGCGTCGGCCTCGTCGACCGTCTTGGTGACCGCGTCGAGCATCGAGCTGTGCACATGGTCGGCGCCGTACCGAACGGTGGGCCGTGGCGGACGACGGCGACGCACCTCCGCCACAACGTCGTCCTCCACCACGTCGGGGATCGCCGCGACCCGAGCCGTGGGCAGGTGCGGGCGCGGCCGCATCCGGACCGCGGACTCGTCGGTGATCTCTCCCGAGGGGTCGTCATCTTCGAGCCCGAGTTGGGCCATCGGGAATGGAGCCGGAGCCGAGGTCTCCGAGGTCACTGGACGCTCCGGCGGCCGGGCGCCGACCGCCGCCACCGGGTCCTCACCGCGGCTGCGCTCCACCGCCGGCGACAGCGCGCCCACGGGGACATCGTCGTCCGATAGATCCAGGTGACCGTCGGGGCCCACGGCCAGCACCGAGGTGTCGACCCCATGCACCACTGGCATCGCCCCGCCGAAGCTGGGCGGCGGACCGAGCTGGTCGAGGGCCGAGCCGGAGGACGGCGGCGCCTCCACCTCGACGAACACCTGGGGCAGATCGCTGAAGCCCGAGAACACCAGCGAGAACTCGGGCATGTCGCCCAGCCGCAGCCAGTGCTTACCCGTGCGCGAGACCTGGTCGTCCGGGTGGAGCCGGCCCTCGACGATCCACGTCTGCAGCGTGGCGAGGTCGGGCGCCGTGAACAGCAAGTCCTCGACGGTCCGGATTTGCCACGGCTGATCGCCCGCTCCAGGCGGTGGATCCACCGCGAAGACGTAGCTGCAGACTGAGCAGCGTACCGTCGCTCCCTCCGGACCGATCTGTTGGTCGTCGAGAGAGAACTCGGTATGGCAGTTCGCGCAACGGACGATCAACGGCCGACCTGCTGGCGGACACTAGCACAGGCGCCCTGGCACCGCGCCAGGTCTGATTTCAACCC
>JAHZJA010000582.1 GCA_022601155.1 Deltaproteobacteria bacterium
CACACGGGTCGAGGCCCGAGCTCGCGACGGAGGACGAATCGAGGTGGTGCAGTCCCATCGCGGCAGCACCCAGTGGACCACCATCGTCGGCGCGCCATCGGACGAGGCCGCGGCACTGGCTTGGGCGGGCGACGTCCTCGTCGCCCACTACCATCCCATGAGCTCCGGTGCCGACCTCACCCGGCTCGACGGTGATACCGGCAAGCCGATATGGTCGGTGCCCCTGCGCGCCCGCGGACAGGTCGACCACAGCAAGTACCGCAACGACGTGCAGCTGAGGGTCGCCGCAGGGTTGGTGTGGGTCTACGGTTGGGAGTCCGATGGCGCCTATGTCGAGACGCGCTCGCTCGAGGACGGCTTCATGGACAACCATCTGCGGGTCGAGCGTGGGCTCCCCGACATCGACTGGCGAGCAGTACCCGAGACCACCTTCGACCCCTCCATCGTCTGGCCACACGCGGTCGACGACTGCAGCACCGGGGCCTCCCTCGAGCACGACGGCATGACCTACGTGGTCCAGGCTTGCTCGATCTCCAGCGGCGCTCGGCTGTCCGCACGACCCAGCCGCGGATCGGAGTGGACATGGCACGCCAACCTGTTGGGCATCGGCCCCATCTCCCACTCCGCCTATTCGAACCGCGTCGCCCTCGAGTGGAAGGACGACCACCTGGTGGTCTACGGCGACGAGGCGATGGGTCGCTACGTGGAGGTGATCGAGACCCGCACGGGCGCCACCGTGGTCAACAAGCGCTGGATCATGCCGTGATCGGGGGCCCTCACGTCAGCCACGGCAGGCAGAACAGCGCAATCGTGCTCAAGAAACCGATGCCCCAAAGGGCCGAGCGCAGATAGTCCTGATTGGCGAGGTACGCGGCGATGTACAGCCCGCGCGCCACGACGAACGCAATGGCCAGCACCGCGGAGCGATGATCGTTGGCCCCCGCGATGTGGGCGATGATCACCGCGGCCGCGAATCCGCCGAACGCCTCGAAGCCGTTGTAGTGGGCGCCCCGTGCTCTTTGGCCGAACCCGTCGAGCGCATCTTGTTGGGCCCGAGGCGACTTGTTGTCGTACCCACCCGGCTGCTTGGCCATGGCCATCGACAGCGGCAGCTTGGGCACGAAGATCAGGATGAAGGCGATCAATACGCAGACAAAGGGTGTCGTCATCACGGTGGTCCGAACGCCGGGAGGATAGAGCAGGTGAGCGGCGCCGGGCGCGAAAGGCCCAGAACGAAAGAAGGCGACCCTCCCGCGCAGGAAGGCCGCCCTCGTTGGACACGGCATCGTGAACTACGGCCGATCGAGCAGCAGCACGTAGTCACCCGAGTTGCTGTACGAGTTGACCCTCCACGCGTAGTAGCCAGCGCTACCGTTGTAGACGATGTCCTCCTCGGAATCGACGGACAACGACGAGGCTACGGTGCTCCACCCGTTGCCGTTCCAGCGCCACAGCCGGAGGTCGAAGTCGGCGTCGTTGGGTCCGAACAGATAGCCACGGTGCTCGCCGGCCGAAGCAAAATAGTACGTGCCGTCGGGCTGAAACTGCACGTCGCCGGTTCCAGCGAGGTTGCCGAAGTAGTCCTCACACCCCTGGCACGGCGAGACCGGTGACTCACCACCACCGTCGCCACCATCGCCACCATCGCCACCATCACCACCGTCGCCACCATCACCGCCATCGCCACCGCCGTCATCGAACGGCGCGCCACAGCTCGCGCTGAAGCCCGACGAGGCGCCGCCGCTACAGCCGTTGGCCCAGCTGCCCGCGCCCGCCGCGGGGGTCATGGGGAAGCTGCCGCAATCGGGGCCGGGGTTCCAGGTGCCGTCGGCGTCGTGGCACGGCGTCAGATCGAACCCGCTCTGAGACTCGAACCATGCGATGCCGTTGTGCATCATCGAGTAGTAGCCGCCACCACCACACGCCCCACCGTACGAGGTGATGCCGAACACGCGCCACGAGCCGTCGTCGGTCTGCACGAACACGGGGCCCCCCGAGTCGCCCTGGCAGCTGTCCTTGCCGCCTCCGCCCACGAAGGCCTCGCCTGCCGCGGTGACCTCGTTGAGCTGGGTGGTGACCTCGCGCTTGATTCCGTAGGGCCCGGTGTTGGCGTTGCCAAAGCCCACGACCGTGACCTCCTGGCCCGGCTGCAGGTAGTCCTGGGTCTCGCATCCCATCAAGATCGGAACCAGGGGTACGTCGTCGACCGGCTGGCTCAGCACGCAGTACGCAAAGTCGTCGCCGCTGCCCGGGCCTCCTCCGGGATAGATCTGGCAGCTCTGCGTCGGTACCACCCGACCGGGTCCGTTGAAGGCCGACTCGCCCAGGCGTACCGAGCCATAGTTGCTTCCGCAGTGAGCCGCGTAGATGACCACGCGCTCGTGCACCAATGTACCCGTGCACGAAGCACCCAGTGACACGGTCGTCGGCCATCCACACGAAGCAACATCGGTGCCTCCGTAGATCTCGGACGTGGGGAGCTCACCATCGATGGGCAGCTCGTCGGGCGGCGCCTCTCCCTCGGCGTCTCCGCCCCAGATGTCGCCATCCCGGCCGTCATGTACATCTGCACACGCCGTCGAGAGCCCGGCCATCAGCAGCATCGAGCATGCAAGTGCACCATTGAACAAGAGGTTGTTGCGCGCCATGTTCCTATCCGTCCCGTCGTCCAAAATCAGGGTCACTCGCTCCTCACTGCCGTCCTGCTGGAGCATGAGTTCCCGGCGCGGACCATAGACAAACGCGCAGAACATGCGAGGGTGTCCAATGAACGTCGTTGCATTCAAATCCGCGACACCACTGCACATCAACCTACAACGCACCAGATGTCGCTTTGTGCAACCAGTTGGGTGACGTGTGTAACGAGTGCGGTCGACCTCGCACCGTCTCCACGATGTTGGGCAAACTGCCCATCGCGTCGACCGTGAAGTACTATTTTCGAAAATGTGCGTCGGCCTGCGTCGACCGTGGCTAAGGGCACGAGGTTTTCAGTCATTCGACGGTGAAGGCAGAACCCAGCGTGCGTCGAGCGCGAAACACGCTCTCGCCGAGCCTGGGTCCAAGCCTCGTGGTGGCCCAACGCGCAGGGACCCACCCCGGCGTCCACGGGGGCCCACCACTCCATCCCTCTGCGCGCACTGTCGCCCGCAAGAACCTAGAATCCATGGGTTTTCGAGCCCGGTGAATCGCGCCCCGCGCCAGCGGGTCGAACTCCTCGTACGTGCACCCCGCGGTGCTAGCGTGCCCCCATCCAGATGCGCCGTCTCCCCCGCCTGCTGGCCCTGAGTGCCCTGTCGATCGCCCTCGCTCCCGTGGGCGGCTGCAAGCGTACTCAGACCTCCTCCGACACCTCACCCGGCACGACCGGCGCCGAGGACAGCCCCGCCAAGTCCGGCCGGACCCGACGCAAGCCGGGGATGCCGCGCCCGCTTCGCCTGCCTGCGAATGCACCGATCATCGTGCATGTGCAATCGCCCGGTGAGGTGATTGCAGGCATTCATGCATTCGCACCCCAAGTACCAGGAGGACGCGGCATCGTTCAACGCATCATCACCGAGGGCGGTGGTGGTGAGTTGGAATCGAAGCTCGCCGCCACCATCGACCTCGAGCGCCCATGGGATGTCGCCAGTGTCGATGGTCAGCTCATCGTGCATGTGCCGATCGTCGAGTCGCGGGTCGAGGAGGTCACGGGCCTGCTCGCCGACAAGCCCCCCGTCGGACGCTTTGGCGCGGTCGACCTGCAGCGGGGTGAGGCGCCCGGGCCCAAGCTCGCCTTCCTCGACACCAAAGCCGCCACGCTGACCCTCGCCGACACCGAGCGGGGCCTGTCCACCGGACGCACGCTGGCCCGGGGATACGGCAAGCAGCCGCTGCGTATCGAGCTCCAGGGAGACGAAGCCCGCAAGTATGCCCCCGGCTTCCTGCTCGACGATCTCGAGGTCGTCGGCAGCGGCCCGCACGATGCGACCGTAACGGCCAAGGGCGTGCCTCCCGAGGTCTTCGCCCAGCTGCAGCAGCTCAAGTCGGGCGCACTGACCGGGCTGCTCGAGTCCGCCTCGGTGGCCGTCGGCGCCAGCTCCAAGTATGCCAACTACGATCGCGACGTGAAGAACGCCCTGGCTCAGGCCAAGCGTCAGGTCGACCGCCAGAGCTTCCTCGTCCGCGGCAACCTCGAAGATCTGCTGCGACGCGCTGGGTCGTTCGCGCGCAGCTGGAATGGCC
>JAHZJA010000056.1 GCA_022601155.1 Deltaproteobacteria bacterium
TCGTTCACGTCGATGTTCGCCAGCGGACCCGGCCCCTTGGGGGTGAGGTACTCCCCAGTGCACAACGCAGCGCGTACGTGGCAGTTGCGGCAGTTGGTGGCCACGGGGTGCGTTGCCGCCAGCTCGATATAGGGATTGTACGCGATCGGAAGGGTGGGGCCGTTGGGCGTGGTGGGGATGCCGTCGGCGACGGTGAGCAGGTAGTGCTGCCAGGGTCCCGTCGCGTCGGGCAACGACGGCCGATCGGCGGCGTAGGGTCCCGCGCTGGGCTGGTCGGACCACCACACGCTCTGTAGCGTCCACTGCGGGATCTCCTTGGTGACGATGTGCATGGCGACCGAGACCACGTGGTCGCCGGGTTCGAACGGCTTGCCGTGGGCCCATTGACTGGCTGCGTCCAGCAGCATCTGGTCTCTGCGATCGAGCGCGTTCCATGCGGCGTCATCGAATGTCTGCACGTAGAAATCGGACATCGGGACGACGTCGACCTCGACGTGTTTGGTGGGCAACAGCGCGTCTCCACTGTGGGTATGCACGCCGAACAGGAAGTCGACCGTAGCCTTGCCGCCCGTGGTCGCGGCCGGATCGACAGCGACCATGTGGTCCCACGTCTCGTAGCCGTTGTACTGACACCACTTGGCCTTGGGAAGGTCGCGGAACACGGGCAGCGCGGAGGCACCCGAGGCCTTCACTGGCCACAGCATGTGCTTGGTGGTGATCTGACGAACGGGAAGACGATCGATGTTCTTGACCCCGTCGTCCCACAGCGCGTTGAGGGTCGCGGCGTCGTTGTAGCCCTCGGCCTCGATGACCTTGGCCGACTCGGGGCTGTAGGACTCGGTGGCGACCAGTATGTCGCCGTTGGACTGAAAGTGTTCGCCGTCGGAGAGGTCGCATATCGACGTATTGGCGATGTAGTACTCGGGATCGGAGCACCGTACGTCGAGCCCGAAGCGCTCGGCGGTGGCCCTGGGAATCGCGTAGGTGGGGCTCGGCAGGAAGATCGTGCCGTTGCCATTTTCGTCGAAGCACTCGTCGGTGTGGTCGTGATCGCCGGGCTCGGCCTCGGTCACGGCTGGAGACGGGATGCGGGCGGCGTGGCGGTGTTTGGGCAGGGCCGATGTGCCCTGTGACGCGTTGCCGCTCTCGAACAGCTGGGTAGTCGTGGGCCAATTCCACCAGCGAGGGCGGGTGTCGTTGGCCGTGAGCGGCTGATTGATCCCCGCCCACAGCTTCCACGCATGCGCGCGCAGGGAGGCGGCGTCGCGAGCATCGATCGCAGCCTGCAGGGTATTGGGATCCGCAGGCCAGCCGACCCACGCGGGGAGCGTGCCCTTGTCACACTGCGTCCCCCCCTCACCTGCCCGTTGGTGCGCAGCGCTGGCAGTCTCGGTCTGAGTATTCGGGTCACAACCATTGGCGACGACGAGTAGGGATACGGCACCCAGGGCCGCGACACCAAGGCGGGCGCGGGGCATCCTCGCGATGCCGAGGTCTCGTTGGCCCTCACGGGCTCCGAGACAACTCGATGATGAGGGCTGGGGTGTCGACATTTTTCGTGGCTCCTCGCGGCGGCAGGGCCGCTGGTTCGCAAACGCTAGACTCCGAACGCAAACTCGGCGCGTCACATGGGTAGTCACCTCCGAAGGCGAGAACTACTCAGTCCATCGCAGTTTCGTGGCCGGGCCCGAGGTGCTGCTCCCGGCCGGTGTTCGCTACGAGCCCCGGGACGGTCGTCGGCCGTGAACATCGAACGACAAGGCGTCGGCGACGTGCGGTTGGCAGAAGGCCCCGTGCCGCCGCCGTCACGCTTCACGCTCAGGCCTTCCCCTCCGCCAGGAGGCCGGACGTCGGCACCGAGCCTGCGGCCGAGGGGTTGCCGTACACGGCGTCGCGCTGGGGGAGCGAGCGTCCGCCCCCAGCGTTCGGCAGCCCGACCTTTGGCGGCCTGTGGCTCGGGACCGGCGGGAGCCAAGTGTGCAACGCGAGCGCACGACCCCTCGGCTGCGACCACGTGGTCGTCGCCGTCTGTTCGCCGACCCGCGCCGCCTACTTGTTGCGCTCGATGAACCGCTGCTTGGCGGCTCGGCCCTTGCGCTCGAGCATCGGCACCAGGGCCCGACGCAGGCCGGGAAACACGTAGCCGAGTGTCGCGAGGTATCCGCCGAGCTTGGGCCGCATGCGCTCTACCCGACCATCGGCCGCACACTCGATCACCAGCTCGGCGATCTCCTCGGCGCTGCTCATCGGCTGCGAGAACACCAGATCGGGCACGGTGTCGATGTCTTCCATGATGAAGCCGGTGTCGACCGGACCCGGCGAGACCACGGATGCACGCACGCCCGCCTCCTTGACCTCTTCCGCCAGCGCGATGGTGAAGGCTCGCAGACCGAACTTGGTCGCGGAGTAGGTCGCCTCGTGCACGACCGGGATTCGCCCGGCGAGCGAGGCGACGTTGACGATCGCCCCCTGCCGTGCCGTGAGATGCGGCAGGGCCAGCCTACACAGCACGATGGGCGCCGAGAGGTTGACCGCCACGATCTGGGCCAGCTGCGCGGGCGTGTGCTGGGTGAGCTCACCGCGATAGTTGACCCCGGCGTTGTTGACCAGCACGTCCAGGCCCCCCGTGCGCTCCACGGTCTGCTCCACCAGGCGCGTCGCGGCATCGATATCGCCGACATCGGTCGGAATCACCTCCACATCGCGACCCGCCGCCGTCAGCTCGTCGGCCAGTGACTCGAGCGCAGGCCGGCCTCGGGCCGCGAGCACCAGCCGCGCCCCCTCAGCCCCAAAGCGACGGGCCGCGGCCGCGCCAATGCCGGCCGAGGCTCCCGTGATCAGCACCGTCTTGTCTTCGAAACGCCGGTTCGAGTCGCTCACCAGCGAGCCATAGCGCGTTGGCGACGGGACGTCGAGCCGCCCCGTGCCATCGCTCCCACGTCACTGCGTGAGGCGGCCGCTGCGATAATCGGCGAACGCCTGCTCGAGCTCGCTTCGCGTGTTCATGACGAACGGTCCGTACCGCGCCACGGGCTCGTCGATCGGCTTGCCGGTCACCACCAGTACCCGCGTCCCTTCGTCGCCAGCCGCGATGTGCAGGCCGTCGCCTTCACGCCCGAGCACGGCGATGTGTCCACGCGCCACGGGTGCCTCCCCGTTGCCCAGCTGCGCTGCACCTTCGAACACGTAGGCGAAGCCGTTGTGGGCGGTGGGGATGGGCACGTCGACCGACCCGCCCGCGGGCAGCCCGACGTCGAGCATCATGGGCTCGGTCGCGACACCGCCGACGGGTCCCTCCTGGTCACCGAATCGGCCTGCCACCACGCGGACCGTCCCGCCCCCGGGCAGCGTGTGCTCGGGGATCGCCTCGGGATCGATGTCCTGGTAGCGCGGGTCCCCCATCTTGTCGGCCGCGGGCAGGTTGACCCACAGCTGAAAGCCCCACATCAACCCGTCTTCTTGCTTGGGCATCTCCGAGTGAATGATCCCACGCGCAGCCGTCATCCACTGCACGCTCCCTGGCCGCAGGTTGCCCGTGTTGCCGACGCTGTCCTTGTGCTGCATCGACCCGGCCAGCATGTAGGTGACCGTCTCGAACCCGCGGTGCGGATGCGCGGGAAAGCCCGCGATGTAGTCGTTGGGGTCGTCGGAACGGAACTCGTCCAGCATCAGGAACGGGTCGACCAGCGGCACCTGGGACGTCCCGAGGCTCCGCATCAGTCGAACGCCCGCACCGTCGGAGGTGTTGGTGGCCTTGGCCGTGGTGGAGATGCTTCGGGTCTGGAACGGTGTGTTCATGCGCGGCGTCCTTCGGGTGTCACTGTAAGTGCGAGACCGGGCGCGCCAAGTCCCGCCGTGCGCAACGGTCCGGGACCGGGAGCACAACGATACTCTGTTCCCAACCGGCGTTTGGGCGGGGTTTGGCCCCAATGTAATGTTTCGGCGGCCGCCGCGTATCCCCCGGCGGAGGTTGCCCATGCGTTACCCGACGATCCTCACCGTACTCCTGGCTGCCTGCGCTCCAGCGAGCCCCCCCTCGACCACTCCCACGACCGAAACCCCAGCCGCGTCCCCTGATGCTTCCCACGAGTGGGGGTACATGGGTCCGGGGGCCCCGACCGAGTGGGCCTCGCTGTCGCCGGAGTTCGCCGATTGTGCGCAAGGGCAGTTCCAGTCCCCGATCGATCTGCGCCCGATCGCGATGGCCGACGTCGACATGCTCGATACCCGCTACCAGCCCGATGTGCTCCGCATCGTCGACAACGGACACACCGTCCAGGTCAACCACAACGCACAGAGCACGCTGATGGTCGGTGACCACGAGTTTCGGCTGCTCCAGTACCACCTGCACAGTCCCAGCGAGCACACCGAGTCGGGCGCCCGCCACCAGCTGGAGCTTCATCTCGTGCACCAAGACGAGCACGGGAACTACGCCGTCGTGGCCGTGTTCATCGACGAGGGACCCGACGACCACGACTCCCCGCTGTGGCATCACCTGCCTCAGCGCGGTGACCACGATGCCCACGTCTTCGAGGGCGAGCCCGTCGATCCCACGACCCTGCTGCCATCATCGCTGACGCACTACCAGTACCACGGCTCGCTCACGACTCCGCCGTGTACGGAGACCGTCACCTGGAACGTGCTCGCCACGCCGATCACGATGTCGGCCGATCACATCGCCGAGTTCCGCACGCTGTACGCCGCCAACGCAAGACCCGTGCAGCCGCGACCCCAGTGGTGTCTCGCTCCACACTTGGTGGGCGAGCCCGGCGCGTAGGCCCAGACGCACGGTCTCGATCGTCGTGACCTCTCGGTCGCACCCCGCTGGGACCGGGCGGGGCTGCTACGATCGCGCCACCGATGACCGAGTTGTCGCAGATCGAATCAGCAATCGCAGCGGGCCAGAAGATCGTCGCGATCAAGAAGTTCCGAGAGGCCCGGCACGTGGGCCTGCTCGAGGCCAAGCAAGCTGTCGAGTGGTTCATCGACCAGGGCCAGTGGCCCGCGCAATACTCGACGCCAGCCGCTACGTCCGCTCCCGCCCCGTCGAGCGCGGTCGACTCGCCCACGTCGCTCGCACCTATCGAGCAACTCATCGCCAGCCGCAAGATCATTCCCGCGATCAAAGAGCTGCGTCGCATCACGGGATGGGGCCTCGCCAAGACCAAGGGTGCCGTCGACGACTACCGGGACCTGGGTGCCTGGCCGCAGCGGCTGCTGTCATCGCTTGGGGCGACCCAGGGCGCAGACACGAGCGCAGAAGCGGAGCATGACCCCCCGACATCGACGCCGGCTGACACGGTGCGCTCGACGACCCTCGTTCGCGACGAGATCGAGGGCTTCCTCGACCGCGACCAGAAGATCAGGGCAGTTGCGCTCCTGCGCGACGCCACCGGGTTGAGCCTCCACGCATCGAAGGACGCGGTGGACCACTTCGAGGCTCACCGCGTCTGGCGGCCCGAGATCCTCGACGCGCTCGGAGAGTGACCCGTCGCGGACCCGTGTGCCTGTTGATGGGCTCGTCGTCGACTCGATGTCGCCTCGCCCCCCGCCGACCCGATCACACGCGCATCAGCCGTACAGGATCCAGCTGATCACGAGGTTGAGCAGGATGCACATGACCGCCCCATGCACGATGGCGCGATTGGTCGCCACCCCCACCCCCTCGGCCCCCTCCTTCTTGGCCGCTCGGTAGCCGTGGAAGGTGGCAATGAGCGCGACCAACCAGCCGAAGATGAGCCCCTTGAACATGCCCACCGCCAGATCCGACAGGCCCACGAACTCGTGCAGCTGGCTGAGAAAGGTGCCCCCGTCGAGGCCCAGCTGATAGACCGCGCCGACGTAGCTGGCCCCGATACCGACGACGTTCGCGTAGCCACACAGCAGCGGCAGCGCCAACGTCACCGCCCACAGGCGCGGGGCCACGAGGTGACGCATGGGGTCGATGCCCATCACCTCCAGGGCCTCGACCTGCTCGCTGATCTTCATGCTGGCGAGCGCAGCGGCCAGGTTCGCGCCGATTCGGGCCCCGCACACCACCGCCGCCATCACGGGGTACAGCTCGCGCACGCCCCCAATTCCGGCGAACA
>JAHZJA010000583.1 GCA_022601155.1 Deltaproteobacteria bacterium
AGTTTTCGAACTGGTTGTCGACCTGCTGCGCAAGGTTCAGCACGTTGAACACCCCAGGGACGTCGGCCGTGACACGGGGATCGACCGCGGCGGTCAGCCACGCCGTTGCGCCACGCTTGGAGAAGCCAGTCACGATGAACCCGGTCGGCGCCGCGCCGAGGGTGGCCGCCAAGAAGGCCTCCGCGGTGTCCATTGCGCGGACCGCCGCCTTGGTCATCGGCAGGTACGCCGCCCAGGTCGGGTCTCCGGTCTCCATCGCCTTCTTCCAGCTGTAGGCGACCAGCTCGTCCTCCCGGAGCGTCTCGGGACGGTCGGGGAACGCCAGCGGCTGGCCCGGAACCTCGGAGAGGATGACCACGGGAGCTCCGGTGCCCAGCGCGATCGGCCCGAACAACGCCAGATCGTCGCCATCGGGTGGGTCCGCCGACATGCTGCCCCCCGTGATGATGAGGTGCGCCTGGGTCGTCAGGAGCTGATCGGGCACCACCACCGTCACCCAGTGGTTCCACAGGTTGGGCGTCACCTCGTCCGGTGTCCGCCACTGCTGCGAGGTCATCTGGAGCAGGTAGGCCGTAAAGCCCTCGCCAGGAATCTGCCCGGCGGGGGCAAACGAATATGCGGCATCGGGCGCGCTGACGTAGTCGAATAACGGACCCTCGTCGATCGGGCCTGCTCGGAACTCGTCTGCATCTTGGCACCCGATGCAGTCGCCGTCTGGGCCCAGTTCTTCGTCGGCGGAGCACGCCGCCATGCCGACGACCGCACCCAGGCACAACATCCGCGCATATTGCAGTTTGCAGGAATCCATCGTGTAGCAGTCTCGATGCCCACCGACGGGCCCGTCAACCGCGACCGACCCCGGGCGAGCCGTGAATCGACGGTGCGGTGGCGAAATATTCTCGAAACAGACCGATATCGCACGACGGTCATGCAGGCATCGCGCAACCGCTCGGCGCAGTGGTCCATGACCGCTCTTCGAGCGACGACGATCGAGGGCGAAGCTGCCCCTCGATCGTCTGCGTGTCCGAGCCCGAGACGCGGCGACAGGCTTCCGCTGGGGCTCGGGCCGCCGTGCGCCCCCCCCATACGAGCCCAGGCAGCGGCCCTCATCGCGCCCGAGGTGGGGCACTACTCCACCAGCGTCGGCACGCAGTAGTCGTCGACGTCTTGGGACCCAACCCCAGCCAGGCTCACGGCCAGATCGCCGCAGCCATCGACATCGTCATACAGCTGCGTCCACATGTTGGTGTCGGCGGTGAGGTTGTTGACGCAAGGCGCCGCCTTGTTGCGAACGTCGGTGTACTGGTCGCGGAGCGCCTCGATGTTGCCGTCGTCGAGCGTGGTGTACAGCTGCGACAGGGTTCGTTGGTCGGTGTCCCCCGTGCGGTTGTTGAGCAGGTAGCTGTCGGCCGCATCGGGCATCAGCGTGGTGCTCTCCGCCTCCATCCACGTCTGATCGATCGTATCGCGGCAGAGCTTGGCCTTGTAGTAGTTGTTGATGTGATTGCGGCCCGCCCGCTCCGCCTCGGCCAAGAACTCCCCATTTTGCGTCAGGAGTTCCTTCTCTTGGTACAGCGGAAGATCGATCGAAGTGTTGCCGTCGGAGGCCTCAGCGCTGCCCGTCTCCAACGGAACCCGCGATTGGAACTCGAGGTTCTCCACCCAAGGCACGACCTCGACAGACTGAATACGGCCGGTCTGTGGTGTTTGCATCGACAAGAACGCCTCGGCGACTGCCGACCTGAACGACTCGATGTCGGTCGACACCAGGGAAGCGTCTTCGTCCTTGCTCAGGCCCCAGCCACGCGCGTTGATCACCAGGCGCTTCGAGCTGGCCTCGCTCGCGAATTTCCCCGAGACCGTCGTGCTGCTCTTGGCGGCACCCCGTAGCTCGCGCTCGAGCGATGCCTCGAACTCCACATCGCGCGCGGTCTCCTGGTCTCGTAGGCCAGGATGGGCCGTGCGCGTGATGCCACGGGCGTAATAGGGACCGCAGGCGTGGAAGAATCCAGCCCTTCGTTCCATGACAGCCCATGACCGCCATGTTCCGGAACGAGGATTCCCCCCTCGTGTCAGCGTGATTTCAGACCCGACGGCCCGCGCGACTCAGTCGCACGCGCCGCCCTCGAATCGCTGCTGGGCCGGCAGTACGCACTGACCATCCCAAAACGCACCGACGCTGTCGGCCTCGATGGCGAAGTCGCAGACCGGCCCCCCCTGGCTCACCGTGTTCGCGCACCAGAACCCGGGCGCACCGTCTACGTTGCGATTGAGCGAGTCGGGGAACGACAGCCCGTCCCACGCCGTACCGAGCGGAGCCTCGCTGGCATTCCAGTTTTCCACCACCGTGGTCTCGGTCGAGGTCGCGTCACCGGTGACCAGCGAGCCCGTGAACGTGTTGCGCTCGAGGTGCATCGACACCGAGCGGGTGTCGATGGGTCCGCCGCTGTTGAGGGTGAAGTCGCGGGCGTGGTTGAGCAGGTAGGTCGCGTACCGGCTCAAGACGAACGGATCGGCGGCCTCGGCCCATGCCTCGGTCGAGAACCGAGCCGTGGGGCCGACCGCCACGTTGCGGAACCAGCTGTAGCGAGGGCCCTGCGAGCCCCACACGGTGTCCATCTCACC
>JAHZJA010000584.1 GCA_022601155.1 Deltaproteobacteria bacterium
GAGACGCGTCAGCGCGAGCAAAACCTGGCGCTCGCCGATCCGGCGATCTACGACGATCCCAAGCAGCGAGACACCTTGCTCACCGAGTACCAGCGCGACAACGCCGAGCTGAGCGAGCTGACCGATGTCTGGGAGCTGACCTCGGCCGAGCTCGAGGAAGCCCAGGCCGCACTCCCGGAGTGAACGGGCCTCCGCCCGGAGGGCCCTCGCGAGCGCATACGGCACCACACTCCTGCGGGGCGCAATCCTCGGCGTTGGGCTGCGCCCGTCAGCCCTCGCGATCGACTTGCCTCGCCGCGACGGCTCTCGGGGCTGGGTCTCGAACCCTGCGAAGCCTCCGCGCCGTGGGGGGAGCAACCCCGGGTGGCCCCTGCCATGCCAACGGCGGGGCTCACCGACGGAGCCATCGCGTCCGCGCCATCGCGTCCGCCGACTGACAGCGGGCAGGGCTCCGCGCGATCGCGTCCGCCGACCGACAGCGGGCAGGGCGAGCGGCGACCTACTTGAGGCGCTTCAGCGCCTTTTGGGCGTCCTTGGCGTAGCGACCCTCGGGAGCCAGGTCGAGGTACTTCTGGTAGGCCGGCTTGGCCACGTCCCGCTGGTTCTTGGTCTCCTGGATGACACCGATGGTCAGCCAGCAGTCGGCTCGCTCGGCGGAAACCTCGGTGCAGCGAGTGGCCGAGGTGAGCGCCTCGTCCATCTTGTTCTGCTCGAGATAGACCTGAGCCATGAGGGTGAGCGCCTCGGGGTGGTCGGGCGCCTTGGCCAGAATCTCTTGGAGCAGGGTGCCTGCTGCCTTGAGCTTGCGCGAGCTGCCGTTGGCGGCGAGGTACGTGTTGCGGGCCTCGTCGAGCTTGGCCAGGGTCGCGGCGTCGAGAGGAGCGGGGGCGGTGCCCGGGGTCGGCGGCGGCGTGGCACCCCCATCGGCAGCGGGCGGCGCGGTGCCACCGTCGGCAGCGGGGACAACGGCTCCACCGTCGGCGGCGGCCGGAACTCCGCCGTCGGCGGCCGCTGGGGCTCCACCCTCGGCAGCTTCGGGCTGGGCTGGCTGACCGCCGTCGGCGGGCGCAGCCTCGGGGGTGGCCTTGGTCTCGGGAGGCGGGGTCCCCTCGGGGGTGGCGTCGGGTTCTTCCCCGGCGTCGGCGGCTTCGGCCACCTCGTCCGTGTCGGGATCGCTGGGGAACAGGGCATCGCGGAACCACACGGCTCCGATCACGGCGACGACCGCCGCACCTGCGAGGATCGGCTTCCACGGCAACGGCCGCGGCGCGGGGCCCATCTCGCCGAAATCGTCGTAGTCGTCGCCGAGATCGTCTTCGTCGCCGAGATCATCGTCGAGAAAGTCGTCTCCGAACCCAGCGGGCGCGGCCCCGGGGGGCAGCGCATCGAAATCGTCGTCGTCGTCCTCGAACCTCGGGGCGGGAGCGATGTCGTCACCCCCTCGGCGAGACCGCGGGCTGATCGGCGGCTCGTCGTCGTACTCGAGGTCATCGGCAGCAGCAGCAGCGGCGGCCGCGGCGGCCGCTGCGGCTCGGGAAGACGCGAGCTCGGCCTCTTCGCGGGCTCGTTCAGCGGCGGCCTTGCGCTGGCGCTGAGCCTCGCGTCGGTCGGCCTCGATGCGATCTTCTTCGATGCGCTGGGCCTCGATGCGAAGTGCCTCGCGGCGCTCGGCGTCACGGCGGTCGTCTTCGATCCGTTGGGTCTCGCGGAGCTCGGCATCACGACGCTCGGCCTCGGCCAACAGCTCTTCGCGCGAGATCTCGGGGACGGTGGGGCGGTCGGGGTGACCGGTGGACAGCTGGCGAGCCTGCGACCCGTACGAGGGATCGTCATCGTCGTCGTATGCACGGTGACTGACCGGAGCGGGCCGAGGCGCGGCGACGGGCGCAGCTTCGTGGCCGCGGCTATCGAGGCCCACGGCGCGCAGACTTCCGGCCGGGAGGGTGACGCCGGGCTCGACCTCGAGGGTCGCGCGTGCACCTGCGTCCGGGGCGGCGGGCGCAGCGGGGTCGCGGACCGCAGCGGCGCTCTGCCGAATACGCTCCATCCGCAGCGCGACCTCCTCGAGGGTGGCGCGGTCGGTGGGCGAGGCGGGGGGAGACTCGGGGACGGTGTCGGCCTGAGCCGCCTGCGCGTTGGCCAACCAAGCGGGGGCGGACCACGGTCGGGGGCCACCGCTGGGCTCGATGCCTGGGCTTCCCGAGCCCACGGGCAGCGTGGCCGCAGTGCCCTCCGAGGACCCATCACCCCCCAAGATTGCGGGGTTGGGGGGTGGGGCCGGCTGGGCAGGCGGAGGAGCCGTTGGGAGCGGCGCCACAACGGAGTCCAGCGCCCACGCGGGCCGCTTGCTCGGGTCGAGCCACTCGCCGCAGTAGCGGCACTTGGCGGCTTGTTCCTGGATAAGCTCCGCGCAATAGAGACAGGGCTTCACGACGAAAACGACCTTAGCATAGCGAACAAAGGTTCCAAGCCACCCGTGGAACGAGGGCGATCCCTTGGGTCCCCTGTCGCGGTGTGATGCACGGAGTAGACGTTCAGGGTGGAGTGGCGATGGGCCCCTCGTGGGCCGTGCTCTCCCGTACGGTCGACACACGGGCCGATGGCTCGCAAAGCGGCCCTCGGAGGGGCTGAGGCCCCCGTGCTAGCGTCCGCCCGATGCCCCATCCGTCCGCGGATCCGGTCGCTGCGCCTGCCCCCAGGCGGGGTCTGGAGGGCCTGCTGGGCTCGCCGCCAGCCCGTTTGGCGCTCGCGCAGCTCCCCACGCCGGTCGAGCGAGCCCCGTGGCTGGACGTTGGGGACTCCGAGGTCTGGGTCAAGCGCGACGACGCCACGAGCAGCCTCTATGGAGGTGGCAAGGTCCGCAAGCTGGAGTGGGTGCTGGCCAATCCTCCCTACGACGGATCCGAGCCCATCGTCTCGGTGGGTGGCGTGGGCAGCCATCATCTGCTGGCCCTGGCGCTGTACTTGGGCCAGCAGGGCCGGTCGCTCCACGCGTGGACGTTCGCCCAGGCGCTCACCCCCCATGTCCGGAACAACTGGGGTGCGTTGCTCTCCCAGGGCGCGCGACTTTGGCACGTGAAGCGTCGGGTGTCGTTGCCCTGGGCGTGGATGGGCTATCGCCTCTGGCGACGGCCACAGACCCCCGGGATCTACATGCCCGCCGGGGCGAGTACCGCGATGGGGTGTCTGGGTTTCGTGGAGGCGGGTCTCGAGCTGGCCGAGCAGATCGCAGCCGGCCAGCTCCCACTACCTCACACCATCTTCATCACGGCGGGCTCGGCCGGGTCCTCGGCTGGACTGGCGCTGGGGCTGGCCATGGCCGGGGTCTCGGTGCACCTGCATCTGGTGTCGTCGGTGGAGCGCTGGGCCTTCAACCGCCTGCTGTACCGCCGCATGCTCGCGATGGCCCACCGAACCCTGGTGCAGCACGGGCTCCCACCCGAGCACGCCAAAGGCGGCGCGGCGGGCTTGCTGTCCCGCGCGGGCGTGCGGTGGTCCATCGACCACTCCCAGGTCGGGGGGGGCTACGGCGAGCCCACGCCCGATGCGAGCGCGGCGGTCGAGCGAAGCCAGGGTGAGGGCTTGCGGCTCGAGACCACGTATACCGCCAAGTGCGTCGCGGGTATGCGCCGCGCGTTGTCGTCGCAGCCGGTCGAGGGCCCTGTGCTGTTCTGGAACACGCACGGGGCCAACGACCTGAGCCCACACATCGAGTCGGGCTGGGAGTCGCTCGCGCCCGCGTCGCTGGGCCTGGGCTGAGGCCAGGCTGTCAGCCCGCGAGCACCCGCTGCGCAATGGTGCGGGCCAGCGCGCCGTCCACCTCATCGCGGTGGTTCTTCATCAGGACACCCATCAGCTTGCCCATCTGTTGGGGCCCGGCGATGCCCTGCTCCTCGATCAACCGGCGGACCAAGGCCTCGGTGGCGGCCTCGTCGAGCTTGGTAGGGAGGAACTGTTCGCAAAAGGTGCGCTCGAAGCGAGCCTCTTCGAGCGCCTCGACGCCGCGCTCGCCCGCCTTCTCGAACTCGGGAATCGATTTTTGAACCTGCTTGGCGTAGGCGGCGATCGCCGACAGCCACAGGGCATCGTCGTCCTTGACGCCCTTGCCCGACTTGAGCTGGGTCAGCACGTTGTTCTTGATCAGGTTGATGACGTTCTTGGTCCGCTCGTCCCCGTCCTTGCGGGCTTGCCGGATACGGGCCTCGAAATCCTCGCGAATCGTCATGGGGCGGGAGCGTAGCAGCCCCACGCGGGGCCTCCCACCACGGACCGGTCGAGGGCCGGACAGGCTGTCGCTCAGGGCGCATGCGGTGGCATGTGGTCCCGATGCGCCGCGTACGGGATGATCCGGTCACCATGTCGATCCGCGTCGCCATCGTCCAGGTTCCGTCCGTGCCCTTCGATGTCGAGGCCAGTCTCGTGGTGGCGCGGCAGCAGGTACAGCGGGCCGCCGAGCAAGGCGCGATCTTGGTGGTGTTTGGGGAGACGTGGTTGACCGCGTATCCGGCATGGATCGACTGGTGGCCGCGGCTGAGTCGGTGGGACGACGCGCAGGTCAAGCAACTGCACGCTCGGTTTCGTCGCGCGGCAATCACCGTGCCGGGTCCGCATGCGGAGACGCTGGCCAAACTCGCGGCCGAGTACTCGGTGACGCTGGTGGTGGGCATCAACGAGCGGGTCGATGTCGGCCCCGGCCACGGCACGCTGTACAACTCGATCGTCGTGTTCGGTCACGACGGCACGCTGCGGCTTCACCATCGCAAGCTGGTGCCCACCCACACCGAGCGCCTGGTGTGGGGCCCTGGCGATGGACACGGACTGCGGGCGGTCGACACGGCAGCGGGTCGGTTGGGTGGCCTGGTGTGCTGGGAGCACTGGATGCCGCTGGCACGGCAGGCTCTGCACGAACAAGCCGAGCAGATTCATGTCGCGCTGTGGCCCACGGTCAAGCCGATGTCGCTGGTGGCTAGCCGTCACTATGCGTTCGAGGGGCGGTGCTTCGTGCTCGCCGCGGGGAGACTGTTGTCAGCGCAGGCCCTACCGTCTTCATTGCTCGAGGGCGTGGAGCCCATGCCCGAGGACGGATGGTTGCTGCGGGGAGGCAGCGCGGTCATTGCCCCCGACGGTGCGGTCGTGGCCGGTCCCGCGGATGCGTCGGCGCAGCTGGTCGTCGCCGACCTCGATCTGTCCCAGTGCGACGAGGAGGCCATGGCGCTCGATGTGACGGGGCACTACGCCCGCCCCGATGTGCTCCGCTTCGACCTTCGTCGCGGACCTCCGCGTGATGGCAGCGGTGGGGGGTGAGACCGTCGCGGCCGGGTCTTCGGGGCGCGGCCGCATCGTCGATGACCGCAGGCGAGCACGGGCTCGGCGCCCGCGTTTTTCGGTATCGTGGCGCGCGAGACGGATCGCGGGATCATGAGCACCCAACCACCGCCCCCGACGGACCAATCGCTGCTCGAAGGGTGGCGAGGCGGCGACGC
>JAHZJA010000585.1 GCA_022601155.1 Deltaproteobacteria bacterium
GCGAGGGTTGCTTGCGACTGTCGGGCGACGATGCTCTGTCGCTGGGTGCCTTCGTGGGCCCCGAAGATCTCGATGGCGCGCTCGAGCTCGAGATCGGCGGCCAGTCCCTCGCCCTGGGCCGACAGTGCATGCGCGAGGTGATAGCGGGAGCGACCCACTTCGAGGTGGTCCCCGCCGAAGGCGGCCGTCCGCAGCTCGACGGCCTGACGCAGCGCGCCGACGGCCAGCTCGTGGGCGGCGAGGTTGAAGTAGGCGATGCCGCGATTGTGGTGGATCACCCCGCGAGCGGCCGGGTCCTCGCTGGCCAGCTCGAGCGCGCGGTCCATCATCGTGACCGCGGTCTGGGGATCACCCTGGCGGCGGACCAGGGTTGCCTGGTGAACCAGGAGGTCGACCCGCGCTTCACTGGAGACCATCTCCACCCGAGCCAGCTTGTTGTCGGCGTAGTCGGACCACACCGCGGCGGTCACCACATCGTCTCGCGAAGATGCATGGACGTGGATGAGCTCGGTCGCCAGCTCGAGTGCGGCTCGATCATCGCCTGCGATCTCGGCATGACGGACGGCGGTCGCGTAGGCCTCGGTGGCCTCGTCATGGCGCCCCAGTCCATAGAGCGCATCCCCTCGGGCCTGGTGCACGAACCGTTGAGCCCGCGGGTGGTCGAGCGCATCGGCCGTCGGCTCGAGCACAGCGAGTCGGTCGAGGGCACGACTCGCGGCGCCTTGGAGGTTGGCCTCGGTCCGTGCGCGCTGCGCTTGTCCAATGATGCGGTCGTATGTCGCGCGGTCGCCAGGCTCGGCAGGGGGCGGCGCACGAGTGAGCAGGGTCCGCGCGTCACTGCACCGCGCGCCTTCATCCAAGCCGCCGACCTGCGCCACGGCCCGAGACACCGTCTCGTCGTCGGCATCGCGTAGACCGTCGGCGAAGGCGGCCAGGTGCCCCCGCGCCCGCTCCAGACACGCCATGCGGCGATCGAGCAGGTCGGCGGACTGACTGCCGTCGACATGGGTCGCGCGGCAAGCTCGGGTCCAGTGGTCTCGCCAGCGCTGCGCCGCGTCGTCGAGCCGGTCTCGCACCCGGGGCCACCCGGGATGGGCCGCGAGCTGTCGCTGGAGCGCGTCGCGGCTGTCTGCCGTCCAGGCATCACCCTGTGCTGCCGAAGCGTCGGTGCATGGCTCGGGTCCGCGGCTGGCAACAACCACGGCCACCGCGGCCGCCACCGCGCCGAGTACACCCAGACCCATGCGGCGGCGCCGACGACGAGGGGCGGGGTCGAGCTCCGTCAGCAGTGCGTCGAACGTGGGGAATCGGTCGCGAGGGTCGGTCTGGAGACCCCTTCGAAGCACCCGCCACAGCCACTTGGGGACGGCGTCGGTCGGGGCCCGGGGCGTGCCTTCGAGCACGTTGGCCGCGACCGCGACCGGCGTGTCGCCTGCGAACGGCCGGCGCCCGCACAGCGCTTCGTACAGCGCGACGCAGTAGCCAAACTGGTCGGCGGCCGGGCTGGCTGGATCTCCGCGGTGTTGCTCCGGTGCCATATAGGCGGGCGTGCCTCCACCACTTCCGCCCACCGTGGCGAGCAGTGAGTCGCTCGGATGTTCCCCCGTTGCGATGGCGCGGGCCAAGCCAAAGTCGAGGACGACGACGCGGCCCGTGTCCGAGACCATGGCGTTGGCGGGCGTGAAGTCGCCGTGCACGATGTCTTCGCGGTGGGCGGCCGCCAGGGCTCGCCCCGCGGCGACGTAGTGATCGAGCACCTGTGCGAACCCGGGGCGCTGGGTGTGGACCCACTGTCCCAGCGTCTGCCCGCTGACGTACTCCATCGCGATGAAGATGTCCTCGCCCAGGCGCCCCACATCGTGGACGGCGACGACGTTGGGGTGTGACAGCCGGGCCAGCACCCGCCCCTCACGGAGCAACTGGCTGGTGCGGGCGGCGGCGTGGTCGGACGATGCTGCGGTGGAAGCAACGACCTTGATCGCGACCTTGCGGTCGAGCTGTGGGTCGTAGGCGGCGTAGACGGTGCCCATGCCTCCGGCCCCCAACCGGTGCAGCACGAGGTAGCGGCCGATCTCGGTCCCCCGCGCGAGCGCGTCGCCGCTGGCCGCCGCCGGCCCCATTGTCGACGCGCTGACCTCCGTGGGTACGTCCGAGGCCCCACGCGGATCGGAGGCGACGGGGACGGTGCGGATCATGGCGAGCCACCACCGTACCAGGGGCCCCGAGGTCTCGCAGCTCCTGCCCCGCGGGGGCGGATCGGGTGGAGCTAATGATCGTCGCGGCACGTGTCATCCTGCGGGGCAATGCACGCAAATCGCGCTGCATCCTCGGCCAATCCGCAGACCCGGTCAGGATCGCAGACGTCGTGGCGCACCCCGACCCCGTCACACCACACGACCCCATCGCGCACGCAGACTCCGGCCGGGCCCAACGTACTGCACTGTTGTTGCTCGGAGATCGGCGAGCGCCAGGCAAACGGCCACCACGACGCAAGGGGATCGGTGCGGGTGTAGACGTCGAGCGCCCGGCACGAAGGGTCGCCCGCATCGAGCAGTCCCACCACGCGCAAGCGTCCACGGTCGTCCAGAGCGAGGGCTGGACCGCCCGAGTCGCCGCCACATGCTCCCGTCTGACCGCGGCCATCGACGGTAAACGTGTCTGCATCGAAATCGACGAGCGGCTCGGCGACGAAGCGGAGCGTCCCGACCTCGCCGTGCTCGGAGAGGCCCCACCCGGCCAGCTGCACCGCGTGGTCCAACCACCCTTCATCGATCGTGCCCTCGTGGAGGGCTACTGGCTCGACGCCTGGAGGACCGAGAGCGGCCGGAAACCACAGCACGGCAACGTCGACACGGGGGTGGACCATGGTCTTGGTGACGGTCGCGGCGGGCTGACCTTCCGCCCATGCGCCGACCGAGATCGAGGTGCCCATGAAGGCCTCGGCGCAGTGGGCAGCGGTGAGTGCCACCCCGGGAGCTACGATCACTCCGCTGCAGATGGCCTCCCGGGTGTCGGGATACACCGCCACGATCGCGGCGCGTTGCGATGGTTGCAGCTGTACGACCGACGGGGACTGTTGCCCGTGGACGATGCGCGGGCACAGGACGGCGGGGGCCGTCACCGGTTCGGAACAGCCGGCCGAGACGATGGTCGCCGCGAGGGCAGCGACCACCTTCGACGGGTGAACGAGGGACGCCAGCATCACCCGTGCTCCACGATTACAGGGCGGCGCCTACCAACAACGCATGTAGTTGCGGCTCCAGCTGCTGTAGCGGTGACACGAGGTGTTGGGGCTCTGGGTCACATCTACGCCGTGGAAGGCGATGCGATCCTCGATCCAGCCGATCTTGCTGCTGGTCTGTGTCCAGCGCTGTTGGCTGCCCAGGTAGGGGCAATAGCCGTTGCCGGACGAGAACCCCGAGAACACGCCGCCCGCGAGCGCGAACCCCAGCAGGTTGGCTGTCTGGTTGAGGATTGCGGGGCCGCCCGCATCGCCGAAGCAGGCATGGCCGCCCGTGTGAGATGCCACGTCGTTGAACCAGCGGGTGCTCGAGTTGTCGACGTACACGTTGCCTACGCGTTGGGCCCCACCGCCGCCCCCCGTGGAGTTGGTGACACCCCAGCCGAAGAAGCTGATCGCGTCGGACTCGTCGATCCCCGAGGTCAGCACGCGCATCGTGTCGGCCCCTGCCGTCACCCCGGGAAAGTTGGTGTTGTTGAAGATGACCAGCCCGATGTCGTCGCTGAAATCACCGGTTCCGGCGTAGTCGGGGTGGGTATAGATCTGGCCCCAGCGGTTTTGGGTGGGCAGTACGGTGCCGTTGTCCTTGCGCCGGACCGAGACCCAGCGAATCCCTTGGGGGCCGACGCAGTGGGCGGAGGTGAGGATGACCCGCGGGTGAATGAACGTCCCAGTGCACGCGAGATTGGGGTTGGCGCTGGCGAACAGCTCCACCACCGAGTTTTGGGAGGAGTTGAGGGCGAGGTTGGAGATCTTGTCCTGATGAAGGGTCGGGTCGACGGGCTCCTCGGGGTAGGGCACGTCGTCCTCACCCGCGGGGGCCTGGATGTCCTGCTCATAGTCGTTGCGCAGCCGCGTGTACTCGCGCGCCTGCTCGCAGGTGGTGATCGACTCGAAGCCGGAGAACGCTCGCCACGCGTCGTCTTCGGCGAGCTCGGCATCCATGCGGTCGAACCGGTACGACTCCTCTTGCGAGTCGATGCGCGTGCCAAGGTCGGCCTCGCGAATCTCGCAGATCGTCAGCACGCCGCGCTCGATCGGGTAGTCGGCGTCGACCAACTCGTAGACGATCTGCTCCGCGTCCTCGCTCAGGGCGGCGCTGTCGTCGAACTCGTCCTCGGTGATCGCACACGCACCAAGGAGCACGGCGAGGGTAGAACTACAGAAGACGGCACGAAGGGTGGGGGACTTGATGTTTGTCATCGTGCCCACGGCGTAGCCCCCATGGACGACGATGCAGGTGGGGTCCTTGCCCTTGCCTACATTTACCTACCGTAACGTTGCGCAAGGCCAGCAGGGCTCGGGCGGCGGAGCAGGGGCGGCCTACCGAGATGGAAGTCACCGCTCGTGTGACGATCGCGACCCGCGTGGTGATCGGTGCCGACCACGAACGGCCGCTGCGCGGTCTCCGTGAACGGCCGCTCCCCGAGGTCTCGATTTCCAGGGCCGGCCGGATGTCGTGGCTCGCGTCCCGCTCTCACCGTCCCCGCACCGTGGCGAGGAGACGGGAGGCGAGCTTCGCTCAAGCCACTCGCGAGCGAGAGGAGCCTCGGTTGGGCTCGGGAGTCGGTGGCGCGCGGCGGTCGACCCGACTGGTGTAGCTCGGGAGGCCGTGGACGTTGTCCTCGAACCCCGGGCCTCGGGTGGTGGCAGGTCGGCGCCCAGCTGGCATCTTCTTGTCGGTCCTCATCGTCAAACACTTCCCTCGGGCAGGCTTCATCAAAGATGGGGCCGGGCGCGTCGGGGAACAACTTCGGTGTTGGGCCACCCCCACCGCGGGGGGGTCCGTCCCCGCCTGCTCACCCCGGCCCCGGCATGGGTGGTGGCTCGGTCTCTACCCACGATGGACGTGCCTGCACCCGCTCGAGCCAGGCCTGTACTCGTGGGTGATCGCCGATCGGCATGCGCGAGCTCTCGGCCTGCATCAGCGCCGCGGAGATCGAGATGTCGGCGCAGGTGAAGCGACCCAGCGCCAGGTAGTCGGCGTTTTCGAGGTAGTGCTCCATCACCGCCATCCAACGGTGGAACGACTGGGTGTGCTGCTCGACCTGGGAGGAGTCGGGGTCTTGCTTCAAGAACATGGGCTTGACCCGATTTTCGTAGAACAGCCCGTCGGCGGCGGGGGTGACGTGTGCCGCCTGCCACACCTGCCACATCGCGATCTGAGCCCGCTCGCGGCGATCGCTGGGCCACAGGGGGTTGTCGCCGTGGAGCTCGGCCAGGTACCACATGATCGCGTTGCTCTCCCAAAGCACCATGTCGCCATGGCGCAGCACGGGGACCTTGCCATTGGGGTTGAGGGCCAAGAATTGGTCGCGCTGTTCACCGCCGAAGCCCTGGGGGCCGTACATGACCTCCTCGATGTCGATGTCGAGGTTCAGCTCGTGAGCGAGCACGCGAACCCGGCGGGCATGTTGCGATCCAAGGCTGGACAGTAGCTTCGGTTTCATTGCTGCACCGGTATACGCCGCGGTGCTCGGGGTCGTTTGGCGATTCTTGCGAAGGTTGCCCGCCGAGATTGGACGCGGCGCACTGCAGGGAGCGGGCTCACATGCCGATGACGAGCAGCGCTACGGGGCCAGCCTTGCTACGATGCACTCGCGTCCGGTACCCGCATGCCCGCGGTGAGCGAGGGCCGGACCCCTCGGATCCCGTGCCTGCCCACGACGACGCGAAATCTCTGCTCTCCGACTTCGAACCGGTCACCGACGCCAGCTGGGGTGAGCGGGTGCAGCAGACCCTCGATGGTCCGCTGTCCTCGCTCGACGCTCCTTCGCTCGAAGGCCCGACCATCCAAGCGCTGTACACCGCCCAGGAGGGCGAGCCTGGTCCGCGCCCACCCGCTCGTGTGCCCGGCTGGAGCATCGCGCTGGCCTACGCGGGGTCCGATTCCGACGCACTGATCGAGGCGGTGCGCGGCGATGCGACACGGGGTCTCGAGGTCGCGTGGATCGAGCAGCATGGCGATCGCCTCGCCGGGGCCCGAGCCCCGGCCGAGATCCGAGGTGCGACGCTCGGCCCCGCGCAGGTGCCCGCACTCGTCGAAGCGGCGGGGCCTGGTGTCGCCGTGCACATCCACGCGGGCTTGGGTGCGCCCGCGCTGGCCACCGCGTTGCTCGACGCGCGCGGCAAGGGCGGGCCGGATGATGCGGTGCTGTGTGATCCCCTGGCCACGCTGGCCAGCACGGGCGGCCTGGGCACGACGCTCGACGAGGCGTATCGCGATCTGGCTCGGACGACGGCGGACGCGGCCTCGCGTGGGTCCTCGCTGCGCACGGTGCTGGCCGATGCGGTCCCGGCCCACGACGCCGGGGCATCCGCCGAGCAAGAGATCGCCACCGCGATCGCGGCGGGTATCGGCCACCTCCAGGGCATGGCAGACCATGGCCTCGGTGCGACCGACGTCATGCCGCGGATGGTCTTGAGGCTGGCCACGGGCAGCGACGTCCTGATCGAGGTCGCCAAGCTCCGCGCGGTCGCCCGGCTGTGGGCGAGGGTGCGGGCCCATGCCGGCGCCGACGGTGGTGCGGCCACGCCGGTCACGGTGCGCACCTCCTTTCGTGCGGCGACGCGGCGCGACCCGTGGGTCAATCTGTTGCGAGGCACGGTGGGCGGCGTCGCGGCTATCGTCGGCGGTGCATCGGTACTGGCGGTGCAGCCGTTCACCGAGGCAGTGGGCCTGCCCGACGCACCCGCGCGTCGCTGGGCGATCAACACCCAGCACATCTTGCGCGGTGAGTCCCACCTGGGCGCCGTCGACGATCCCGCGGCCGGAAGCTGGGCGTTCGAGTCGGTCACCGATGCTCTGGCGCGTGGGGCCTGGGCCATCGTCCAGCGCTGGTTGGCGGCGGGCGGGTTGGCACACGGACTGGCGACGGGCGTCGTGCAAGCCGAGATTGCGGAGCGCGCGGCCGCCCGCAGCCAGGCGCACGCCACCTTGGCGCAGCTGTCGACGGGGACCAGCATCTACCCGCTGCTCGACGAGCCGGCCGTGTCCGTCGAGGCCGACGTGGCCGCGCCTCGGCTCGAGACCACAGCCATCGTCGCCGCGCGTCCCTTGGCGCGTCGACGGGTGACCGAGCCCTTCGAGACCTTGCGTGACCGCGGCGACGCCATCACGGCCAAGCTCGGGGCCCGGCCGCGGGCGCTGCTGGTGGCGGTGGGCGCCCCGGGCCGAGCCCGGGCCCAGATCGACTTCGCGCGGAGCTTCTGCGGAATCGCGGGCTTCGACGTCGTCATGGCCGAGCCCGGCCACGAACCGTCCGATGTGGCGGTGGCAATCGCATGCGGTCCGGCGGGAGCCCTGGCCGAGGACGGTGTGGCCGCCGTGCGGCGGTGCCTCGCTGCAGGAGCCCCGCGGGTGCTGGTGGCCGGCCGCCCCACCCCGGCCCTGCGCGACGCGGGCGTCCACGACTTCGTCCACCGCGGTCGCGACGTGGTCACTCTCGCCACTTCCCTTCAGACCCTCTCGGCTCCTGCCGCCTCGGAGCAATCATGACCACGCTGCCCGACTTCTCCGCCCTGGACTACGCCGCGCTGCTCGGTGGATCCCCGTCCGTTTCCTCGGACGTGCCCGTCACTCCGCCGTGGTCTACTCCCGAGGGGATCGACATTCGCCCGCGCTACGGCGCCGACGACCGGCCCGACCCAGCGCAGCTGTCC
>JAHZJA010000057.1 GCA_022601155.1 Deltaproteobacteria bacterium
GCTCCAGCGGCGACAGTACGTCGTCGACCAAGTCGACGAAGAAAGCCGACAGCAAGCCCAAGAAGAAGGCCAGCGGGGGATCTTCTGGGAGCGGAAGCTCGGGATCGTCTTCGACGGCAGCAGGAGCCAAGTGAGCGCGGCGCTCATCGACGGCAAGGCCATCTCCAAGGTGGTGCTCGAGGAGGTGCGCGTCAGTGTCGAGGCGTGTGTCGCCAAGGGCGTGACCCCGACGCTGGCGGTCGTGTTGGTCGGTGAAGATCCGGCCTCGCAGATCTACGTGCGCAACAAGGGGCGCCGGGCGGCGGAGGTCGGCATCGCGACCCAGGACCACCGCCTGCCCGCCGCCGACACGACCACCGAGTCGTTGCTGGCGCTGGTCGTCGAGCTCAATGCTGCGGCACAGGTCGACGGGATCCTCGTCCAGCTCCCGTTGCCGTCGCACATCGATGAAGACGCGGTGCTGTTGGCGATCGATCCGGCCAAGGACGTCGACGGATTTCACCCCGACAACCTGGGGCGCTTGATGCTGGGCAAGCCGCGGTTCGTGCCGTGTACGCCCGCGGGATCGCTGCGTCTGATTCGCGAGGCGGGCATCGACCCGGCGGGCAAGTCGGCGCTGGTCATCGGTCGGTCGACGATCGTCGGCAAGCCGATGGCGCAGCTGCTGCTGGGGGCTCATGCCACGGTGACCATCGCCCACTCGCGGACCACCGATCTGCCGCAGCGGGTGGCCGATGCCGAGATCGTGGTGGCCGCGGTGGGCCGCCCCGGCCTGGTCAAGGGCGAGTGGATCCGACCGGGCGCGACCGTCATCGACGTGGGGATCAACCGGCTGCCCAGCGGCAAGCTGGCGGGCGACGTCGATTTCGAAGGGGCCTGTCAGCGCGCGGGCGCGATCACCCCGGTTCCGGGGGGCGTGGGACCGATGACCATCGCGGGTCTGATGCGCAACGTCGTGGTCGCTGCGCAGCAACGACGCGGCTGAAATCCGCGGCGGGACGCCTGTCCGTGTTCATGACCCTTGGCGTGTCGGTCTTGGCGAGGCCGCCGGGGTGATGGGTGATGGGTGCTGCCCGCTCGAGGTCGATGCGGTCTTGCGTCGATCGAGGTCGAGCCGCCGCGCCCAGCGACATCGTCGAGCTCGTATCGGACCTCCAAGCTGCGGTCGCGGGTGTCTTCGCCCGACGCCGGCTCCCAAGACCGCTGCCAATCGGTCACGTCGACGAGAGCGTGACGGGTGCTCGTCGGGTGTCCCGACCCGCGGCCGCGGGTGTCGTCGCCCAACGCCGGTCCCAAGACCGCCGCCAATCGGTCGCGTCGACGAGGGCGTGACGGGTGCTCGTCGGGTGTCCCCGACCCGCGGTCGCGGGTGTCGTCGCCCAACGCCGGCCCCAAGACCGCTGCCAATCGGTCGCGTCGACGAGGGCGTGACGGGTGCTCGTCGGGTGTCCCGACCCGCGGTCGCGGGTTCTTCGCCCGACGCCGGCTCCCAAGACCGCTGCGGACGAGTCGCCGTCGACGAGGGGGTGCTCGTCGGGCGCCCCGACGGCGGTCGCGACCGCCGTCGGCGACGGTCAGTCGCCGTCGGTGCCGGGCCAGCGGGCGTGGACTTCGCTCACCGCTTCGAGCACCTGCTGCCGCAGCTCGCGATTGTCGACGGGCGTCGGCACCACCCGGGCCAGCGTGGCCGCCTGGGTGCGCAAGGCATCGTCGCGCCCAGGGCACAGCGCCAGCCGTGGCGGTGGTCGAGGCAGCGTGCCGAGCTCTTCGAGCACCATGATCCCCCGCTCGGCGTAGCGTTCGAGATCCACGATCACCAGATCGGCGTCGCGCAGGGTGGGGGACAAGTCGGGTGCGAGTCGATGCTCGCGGGTCTCGCAGGTCAGCAGCGAGCGCACCAGCGCGGCCACGTGATGCCATGCGGCGGGTCGAGCTCCGACCAGCTCCACGCGCAGCGGACTGAACCCGGCGACGATGCCGTCGATGGTGTCCCCGAGCAGGGCATCCACATCGCGGAACGACACCCCCATGCCCGCGGGACCTCCGGGCGAGTCCTTCTCGCGCGTCCACTGGACGACCGCATCTACGGAGACCGGTCGGTCACGTCCGGGGACGCGCAGCGACAGCGTCAGCTCGTCGCCGTGCGCCAGCGGCTCGGGCGTGGGCAAGAACAGCCCACCGCGAGAAAGGTTGGTGCAATAGCTGACGAGCAGGTGCCCGGCGTTGCGGTACTCGAGCGGCAACACCAGCGCCGCACGAGGATCTCGGCGTCGCCGATCTTCGGGGAGCGGGGGCGGAGTGGACTCCGCCCGCGTGGACTCGTCGCTGTTATCCCGGTCTTCTGGCACCCCTGGACCACAGTGTGGACGATGACGCGTCGTGCTCGCCAGCGGGTCGGCGACATCGGGACCCAACCGCGAGCGGGGGTGAGTCACAACCCCATTCAATATGTTGATATTGATGGACTTGTGCCGATGCGCGAACAGCTCGCCACCAGGAGTTGAGCGACCAGTCAGCCTGCGCTGCCCAAGATGACGTGCAACACCCGGTCGAGCTCGTCCAGGCTCGCGTAAGGGATTTCCAGGGTGCCGGGGCCCTTGCCCTTGCCCTTGGGTCGCAGTCGAACCCGGACCCCGAGCCGTCGTCGCAGTCGATCTTCGAGCTCCTTGACGATGATCTTTCGGCGCTGCGTCTCGTCGTCGACCTCGGCGGGCGGCGTGGCGGTGTGCTGCTTGCGAACCGCCTGCTCGGTAGCGCGCACGCTCAAGCTCCCGCGCACCACCTCTTTGGCGAGCGTGACGATGTCCGCCTCGTGCTCGAGGCCGAGCAGGGTGCGGGCGTGTCCCATGCTGAGCTGACCCTCGCGCACCATCTCTTGGACCTTGTCCGGCAGTCGCAGCAGACGGAGGGCGTTGGCGATGGTGCTGCGGTCCTTGCCCACGCGCTCGGCCAGCTGCTCCTGCGTCCATCCTTGCAGCTGCTGGAGCTGGGCGTAGGCACGGGCTTCCTCGATGGGGTTGAGGTCGGCCCGCTGAATGTTCTCGACCAGCGCGAGCTCGAGTCGCTCGCGGTCATCGACCTTGCGCACGACCACGGGGACTTGGCGTAGCCCCGCCTGCTGGGCGGCGCGCCACCGCCGTTCACCGGCCACGATGAGGTAGTGCGGGGTCTGGCCGGCCGCGACGTCTTGGGGGCTGACCACGATGGGCTGGATGATCCCCTGGGTCTCGATGCTGCGGGCCAGCTCGGCCAGCGCCTCCGGCTCGAACCGCTTGCGAGGCTGATCGGGCCCTGGCGACAGCTGCTCGATGGCCACCGTCCGCATGTCGTCACCGGTCGCAGGCGCGGACTGGGGGGCTTGTCCCTCATCGGCCGCAGGCGCCTTTGGACCCGCCCCCGGCAGCAGTGCGCCCAGTCCACGCCCGAGAGCGGGTCGTCGTTTGGTGCTCATGCGGCCCCCTTGCTCGCGGTCATCCGCGACAGGACTTCGCGCGCAAGCTGGAGGTATGCCTGCGCGCCCTTGCTCTCGATGTCGTACAGCAGCGCGGGCTTGCCGAAGCTGGGGCTCTCCGAGAGTCGAATGTTGATGGGAACCACGGTGTCGTAGACCACGTCGCCAAAGTGATCGCGGACCTCTTGCACCACCTGCTGGGCCAGGTTGGTTCGGGGGTCGAACATGCAAAAGACGATGCCCTCGATCGTGAGGCGGGGATTGAGGCTGCCGCGGACGGCATCGATGGTGCCGTGCAGCGCACCCAGCCCCTCGAGCGAGAAATACTTGGCCTGCATCGGGATGATGACCCGGTCGGCGGCCACCAGCGCATTGATCGTCAGCAATCCCAGCGAGGGCGGACAGTCGAGAATCACGAAGTCGTAGTCCGAGCCCTCGAGCACGGGGGCCAGGGCGCGAGCGAGGGTGGTCTCGCGTTGGTCGACGTTGACCAGCTCGACCTCGGCGCCCGCGAGATCGGCCGACGCGGGGGCCACCCACAGCGTGGGCAGCTCGGTGGTCTTGACCACGGCGTCCAGGCCCACACCACCGAGCATCAGCTCGTAGGTGCCCTTGTCGAC
>JAHZJA010000586.1 GCA_022601155.1 Deltaproteobacteria bacterium
CACGAGCGAGATATAAATCTTGTCCGGCAACTCTGAACCAGTGGGATTGCTCCCGTTCTTCACTAAGTCAGTCATTAATGGCCCCTTGGCAAATATCCGAACCCGTCTTCCAGCCGCCCAGCAGCACCATGCACGGCGAAGCGGCGTCCTCATCGGTCGCGTCGGGCTCGTCCCCTGGTCAACCCGCCCCGCGACCGCCCGGTGCAGCGCTGCGGACGGGGTGGTGGCTGGTCTTGGCCGCGGGGGTCATCATCGTCGCCATCATCGCGGCCGTGATGCTGCTGCGCTGGCTCCTCCCCGAGCGAGCCGACGGAGGCGACGACGGTGACAGCCCGCGGATCGTCTCGCCGTCCTCCGATCTGCCGCCCAACACGGAGAGACTCGAGCTCAACAAGACCTCGGTCAAGAGCCTCAACGTCTCGGGCCAAGAGTTCTCGTCGGTCGTCATGGCGGGCTCGGTCATCCAAGACAGCGACTTCGACGGCACGGTCATGCGGGGCGCGAACTTCCGCGAGAGCCACCTGTCGATCTGCTCGTTCGTCAGCGCCAATCTGGTCGAGGCCGACTTCACCGACGCCGTCATCCAAGACTGCGTCTTTCAGGGTGCCGTACTCATCGGCGCCGACCTCTCCGGGGCCACCATCGAGGGCACCAGCTTCCGCGACGCCACCTACGACCGGACCACCCGGTTCCCCGTCGATTTCGGCGACCCGGCCGAGCGCGGACTGACCTGCACCGACTGCCAAGAGTCCTCCCCAGACGATCCCACCACGGCCACGAGCACGACCACAGAGGCTGGCACCGCGCCCACTTCCGACGACTCGACCTCGACCTCGACCGGCGACCAACCGGGTCCCTCGGACAGCGGAAAGTCACCCACCATCAAGATGGGCTCCACCCCGCGCTGCTCTTCTCAGACCCACCGCGCGATCCTCAAGGCCGTGCAGAGCAAGAGGCAGCGGGGTACGGGCGAGGTGCGGGTGAGCGTCCTGCCCGATGGGCGGGTGCACATTGCCGATCGCGAGCTGGCCAAGCGCGTCGGGCCCCTGCGCCTGCGTAGCTACGATCGCCGCGAGTGCACGGTCATCCTCGACCTGCGGTAGTCGCTGCCGCCGTGGTCACTGGGGGGCGCTCAGAACGGGGCGCAGACGCCATGGGTCGGGTGGCCGACGTTCAGACAGTCTTCGATCGGCCCGCAGTAGAACGTGCCCAGCTCGCAGATGTTGGTGCACTGGCCCTGGTAGCACGCGAACAGGATGTCGCAGTCGGTGCCCTGGACACACGGGGCGCCCAGGTTGCCGCACGCCTGGCAGCTCTCGCACAGGCCTTGCTCGGTGGTGTGGAACCGACACACCTCCAGTGCGGGGCACTCGCCCAGGCTTCCCGGGGTGTTGCACACCTGCCCACGCTCGGGAACGTCGAGGTCGGGATGTAGGGGATCACCAGGGGCCTGGTCGCCCGTCGACCCGTCGCTCTCCGATCCGGCATCGCCCGAGCCGGTGTCGCCCGAGCCCGACGTCGTCGGAGGATTTCCTTCCGTGGCCACGCCCGTGGCGGTCCCAGACTCCATCGCCCCCTGGGTCATCCCCTCGCCAGCGGTGGAATCCATGGACTCCATCGTCGCGCCGCCCGAGCCGGTAGCCGCGCCCTGCGTGCCCCCAGCCGGCCCTCCGCCGCCGCTGAGGCCAGAGGTGTCGCCATCGACGGCGATGTTGCAGGCCAGCAGCGGGACCAGCACGGCCGTGAGTCGGGAGACGAGGTTCACCGAGGAGCACGACGAGGCAGGCGGCCCGAGGTTGCAACCACGCGAAACCCGCCGTCACAGCGTTGGCTGCAGCCACGGCTGGGACCGATAGCGATCCATGGCATCGGGCAGCACGGCCACCACGGGATCGTCGCCACCGATGCGCTCGGCCACCTGCAACGCCGCCGCCACGGCGGTCCCCGCCGAGCCCCCGACCAGCAGCCCCTCTTCCCGAATCAACCGCCGCGCCACCGCAAAGGTGCGCGCGTCGTCGACGGTGACCGCTTCGTCGATCACGGTGCGATCGAGATTGGCCGGGGCCACGCTGGCCCCGATCCCCTCGACCGCATAGCTGCCATCGTCGCCGAGCTGGCCGGTCCGAGCCCAGTGGGCCAATGCCGAGCCCTCGGGATCGGCCAGTACCACCCGCGCCGCCACCCCTTGGCTTCGGAAGCAGCGCCCGACCCCCGTGATCGTCCCCCCGGTACCCGCCCCCGCCACGAACGCCGCCACTCGACCTTGGGTCTGCTCGACGATCTCGGGCCCGGTGCCGTGCTCGTGCGCGGCGATGTTGGCCGGATTTTGAAACTGGTCGGTCAGCAGCCAGCCGTGCTCGGCCGCCATCCGGCGGGCCACGTTTTGGAAGTTTTCGGGGTCCGACGGTGGTGCATTGGGCGTGACGATGACCCGCGCCCCCATCGATGCCAACGTGGTCCGCTTGTCGACCGACATCTTCTCCGGCATCACGCACACCAGTCGATAGCCGTACACGGCGGCGACCATCGCCAGGCCGATCCCCGTGTTGCCTGCCGTCGCCTCCACCAGCGTCGCACCCGGCTGCAGTTGTCCTCGACGCCGGGCATCTTCGACGATCGACACTGCGATGCGGTCCTTGATGCTCCCGCCCGGGTTGAGGTGCTCGCACTTGACCCACACCGGGGCCCCCCGACGCTCGATATGACGCAGGGGGAGCAGCGGAGTCCCTCCGACCGCTTGCAGCACCGTACTCACGGGCAGCAGCGTACCCCGAGGGCTCGACCGCCGTCCGGGGCGCGACCATGCCTCGTGCTCACCCCTGGCCGCGGGGGGTCACGAGGGCTCGGCCTGCGGGATGGATCGCGTACCCATGGCGGGGTTCGATCCCGCGGCGATCCAGCCGCACGCTCGGCCGCGCTCAGGCGGCCTGGCGCTGGGCCCTGCGACGCCGCCACAGCGCCACGAGGCCGAGCCACATCAGGCCACCGCCACCCAGCGGTGCGCCATCGTCGGTGCTCCGACAACCGCAACCAGAGTCATCGGTCCCATCCAGCTCGGTCGAGGTGTCCCCGCTGCCATCCTGGGTCTGACCGGTATCGTCGGCATCGCCGATGGTGCCATTGGGCACGTCTTCGGTGGTCGACGCAGAGCCGGTCTCGTCCGCTCCGTCGACACCCACGAACAGCGTCACCGAGTCGGTGGTGATCTGATCGGCGTGGTCCATTGCGGTGACCGTGATCGTGTACACGCCCGCCGGCAACCCGGTGAGGTTGAACGCGACCCGGAAGTCCTCGCCGATGTTGTCCTTGGTGTAGTCGATCTCGTCGATCAGGATTTCGCCGTCACGCTCGATGGTCGTGCCCCAGCCCACCCCGCCGTAGTCGTCGTCGACCACCGCCCGCAGGGCGACATCGGAGCCCTCGGGAACCATCATGCCGTCCATGGGCTCGTCGATGTTGACGAACGGCGGCTCGACATCGGGATCGTTGCCCCCGAACAGGAAGTTGAGCTCCTCGGCGTCGTTTTGCTGGTTGCTGCCCTCGCCGCAGATCTCCTCGTGGGCCAGGCGGCACCCGATGGTGTTGGGGCCCTGGCACTGGGTCTCGCACAGCGTGTCGCAGGTGTTGGAAAACGACTGGTCCGAGAACCCACCGCAGTACGACATCACGCTGCTG
>JAHZJA010000587.1 GCA_022601155.1 Deltaproteobacteria bacterium
ACCGACGATGAACCCGGCGCTCACCTCTTCGTAGCTACGCTCGATCGATCCATCGACGAGCATTGCAAGGCTGTCGTGCCCACGGACGGTCATCGTCCCGACCCCGCCGACCACCGAGGAGACCTCGCCGCTGAAGATCGTCTGCGGGCCCTTGCCCGCGTCGACGGAGACGGTCATCGGATCGCCGAGCGCAGGCGTCCCCCCGTCTCGAAGCCCTACGACGAGCGTGCACCGCCCGGCGGAACCGCCCACTCCACGCTCGACCTCCACCGTCGACAACGTCACGTCCGCATCCCCGGAGGGCGTCAGCGACCGACCGCCGAGTTCGATCTCGTACCCGATCTTCATCTCAGCACTCGATCCCCTGGCGTCGGGCCGCGCCAACCAACAGGTCGGTCAGGGCGCGCTCGCTCAGTGGCACCGAGACTTCTTCTGCTCGTTCGTCGAGGCGCTCGTTGGCGCCGTGGCCGGAGCCGGGCGTGGGGGAGGCCGAGGAGGACAATGGGCGGTGCGACGACGGCGATACGGCATGGGACTGGTTCACGAGAAGATCGGTTGACGGTTGTGGTTGCGACGTCTGCAACGACGGCGGAGGGTCGCGGTGCTCGCCCACAGCCACGGCACGAGCGGTTGGAGACGGGGCGTCTTCCACCGGTACGACGCCCCGGGCGGGCGCGCGGGTGGGCTGACCGATGACAGTGGGAAGAGCGTTGCTCGGCGCGCCCTGAGCTTCGGCGGGGCCGACATGGGCAGGCGTTGCCGGAGTCGCGGTACTCCGAGCAGTGCGCGAACGACTGGGTTCGGCGACCGGTGTGCTGGCATGCATCACGGATTCCCGGTGGGGCATCGGCGTCGCGGTAGGGGCGTTGTCGGGATGCGAGCTCGACTCGACGGGAGTTGCGGGCGCTGGGCTCCACGTGGCCGATTGGGGCGCGATGGCAACAGACACCGCGACCGAGGGTGATCCAGCGGAGGCCCCAGCTGCGGAGGGGCGACCGGGATACGCAGCCACGGGGCTATTCGGAGAACCGATGACCGACGAGCGCGGAGTCGACCGAGCCCCATGGGCCGACGGTGTGGTCGTACGATCGTCTCCGCCGTGCGAAGCACTCGACGTCGTGACTGGGTTCGGTAGCGAAGGTGCGATCACTGCCGCCGCGACCGTGCTCGGCCGAGATGCCAACGAGGCCGACTGTGGAGGACTCGACGACGCCGCCGACTGTGCGAGGACTTCGGCCACCCGTGATGTCGACCCCGCAGACCTCGATGACGCAGTGGACCGTGCCCCCGCCGCGGTCGCCCGCGAGTTCGCTCCTCGCCTTGGCCCTGCCGCACGGACACGCACGCGTGGCAGCGCAGCTGCGCCCGCCAGCCCATGTCGAGACTCCGGCGCTTCGGCGGGTGGTGCACAAACGGAGGCAGCAGACTGCCGCGTCGGCGTCGTTGACGGTCCCGACAACCGAGCTGCGCGCTCCGTAGCTACGCGAGGGCGGACCCGAAACGCGGGAGCCGCTGGCGTCGGCCGGGCAGCAGGTGCTGCGGTGGAGCTCGATGTGCGCGCACCCAAGGGAACGCCGGAGTCGCCATCGCGGGCAGATGCATCGCCCTCAGTCGACCACGGCCGTCGGGGCGCCGCCGTGTGGTCGCGAGGCGTGTCTGCCTCCACCGACTCCACGGAAGCAGCGACCGGTACGAGGCCCAGGTCCGCACACGCCAGCCGCACGACCCGCTCCAGCGGCGCCAGCAACAGCGCGACCAGCTGCGTCTCATCGACGACGACGGTCATCGCGATCCTCCATCACCGAACGTGATCACGAATGCGTCGGGGGCGTCGTGCAGAGGAGCATGCGTCCGCGACGGGGCTGCGACCGAGGTCGCTCGTGTGGTGGGGCTGCTCCGCTCCATCAACGCCTCGACGAGGTCGATCTCCGCCGCTGGCATCTCGAGTACCTCCGATGGAGTGCGCCCAAGTGCACGACACACATCGAGCACCCGCCGTGCGCTGTCGGCTCCCTCGCGGTCGTCCGGCAGCGACTCGGGGCGAGTCTGCGGCGCAACGCGGTCCAGGACTGCGGTCGCGAGCCGGCCGAACGAGGCGCTCGCGAGTCCACGACCCGCCTGCGCCCCCCGTGCCTCGGGCTCGACATCCACGACGACGTGCTCCAGGACGCGGTCGAGCACCGCGACCGGATCGATCGTCCTGACACCATCATCTCCGGTCAAGCCCCGGCGTGCCGCCTCGATACGAGCTCGCCATGAGCACTCACGGACCCGAGCCCGGGTTCCACAGGGCAACGTCACCCAGCCTTCGTCGTCGTGGGCCTGCGCGAGCTCGGGGCGAGCCGACCACCACAACGCCAAAGGAGTGAGGTCAGGCCATTGCTCGGGTTCGACCCCCGCATCGCCGAGGAGCTCTGCGGCGTAGCCGGTTGCATCGAGCACCAATCCATCGGGCCCGGGGGTGACGTGGCGGCGCAACGCATCGAGGTGTCGTGCACCGGTCCAAAGAGGCAGCTCAACCTGCAGCCCTTCGTACCGAGCCCGGAGCGCGTCGCCGCTGGCCGACAATTCGACCTCGTAGTGGCGCTCGCCCACGATCACCGTGCGTAGTTCCGACATCACGTCACCCCCCTGGACCGATGAAACCCTCGACTACTCCTCGCGGACGCGAGTCGCGGTGAAGACGTAGGTCGTCTCTGCCACGCCACCGGAGCTGAGCCCCATCGACTTGGCCTCGATGAAGCAGTCGTCGAAGGCGTAGCTCTTTTGCGCGGCGTCGGTGCCGGGACCGTTCTTGAGCGCCGCCACCATGTTGAAGCTCTCGCGAGCGATCAGCTTGGTGTCGAAGGCCTCGGACAGCGAGCGGACGACGACCTCGCCCTCTACGGTGCGTAGTCCGAAGCTCACCGCGACCCTCTCGTTGGTCCCGATGGCGCGGATGTTCTCGCGCTCGGTCACGACCCTGAACGCGATGGACTGGACTCCCTCTACCCCGTCGCCGTCGATGAGTAGAGTGCTGTTGTTGGCATTGAGCACGGTAGGCATGTTGATTTCCTCTTTGGTTGGGGTTGCCTAGTGCTCAGACCTGAACGAGCACGGTCGCGTAGATGAAGTCGATGGCTCGGACCGGACGCACGGCCAGGTCGACCCGCACGATTCCCTGGGCAAAGTCGGACTGACTGCTGTACACGTCGAGCTTGAAGGCGGGGTCGGTACCGTCGGTGGACGGAACGATGGCGTCCTCGGCCTGCATCTGGAGCAGAAACTCGGTGAGCTTCTGCTTGAGCGCGTTGCGTCCGTCTTCGGTGTTGAGCTTGCCGATGAACAGCTCGCCTATCACCCGAACTCCACGAACGGCTCGGTCCGCGATCCGACGCACGTTGATCTGATCGCCATCGGTGGTCAGACCTCGCACGACGGAGATGCCCCGTCCGGGGACCTCGGCGATCGGGACCATGCTCTGCTGCAGGTACTGGCGCTGCTGCTCGACGCGAAGCGCAGGCCGGAAATCACCGAGCCCCGACAGCGTCTTGAACGTGGGCGACTGGTAGTACGGCAGGCTTCCGATGCGGCCAGCTGCGGCACCGAGAGCCCCGTGCGGGGCCAGCAACACGAATCGATCGCTGCGTAGCAGGTCGGCCATCTCGACGTCGAGAGGATCGGTGTCGCTGCCGTCTGCAGGCTCGGGTGCATCCGCGGAGACCTGACCGAACCCGATCCGCCCCCGGGCGTCCGCACTCATCAGCTCGCAGTGGGAGATGATCGCGGAGTAGATGCCCGACGCTCTCGCGTTGTCGACACTGCCGTGGTCCTGGAGTGCGGCCGCCACCATGTCGACGTCGGCAACATCCTCGAGGAGGGTTAGGGCGTCGACGTACTCGGCCTCGCTCGCGTCGACCCCTCCCGCCAACACCCCGGTCGCGGCGGGAAGCACGACGTTGACGGTGACCCCGGGCTCGGTCGCCAGCGCATCGCGCAAGTCTCCCAGCGACTGAGCGCCATCGACCGCGGGCACCAGGAACAGCTCGTTGCCATCACGGGTGAAGTGAATGCCGGCCGCATCCTCAGAGATCGCAAGGGGCAAGCCGGTGACGACCTCCACCCGAAACTCGACCTGTCCCGCGATTGTTGCCACCAGGGCGTCGGCGGGGCCGCCGGTAGGATCGAGGTTGGTCGCGGCAAGGAAGCTCTCGAGCGTCACCGAGGGCGCTTGCACGCCGATCTCGGAGTCGCCCTCGTCGAGCACGGTGACGATGTAGCCACGGTCGCCCGGCAGCACCGACACGTTGCGGTACAGCTCCAGCGTCTCCCCGTCCTCGAGCAGGCGCATCTCGTACCCCTCACCTTGCGGGGTCAGGCGAATCTCCAGATCGTTGGGACGTGTGCCGCGGGCTCGGGCGCTGACGGTGAGATAGCTGCTTCCCTCCACCTGAAGCACGACCGAAGCGGCATCGGCCGTGGTCGATTCCATGTCGACGACAACCAGCTCGAACACACCGTTTTGGAACGCTTGCTGCGCCTCGGGCATGACCCGCGCGGTGCCGCGACCAAACAGCTCCCGAAACCGAGCCCACGTTCCTACGCGCTCGACTGCAGATCGATTGACGCCCGCGGGCGCAGGGGCAACGAGGCCGATCAGTCCCAGCACGCCCGAAGGCGCGAGCTGAGGCGGTACGACCTCCTTGACGACGGTGACTTGAACTCCAGGAATGATCCTCGGCATGTGATGACTCGCTCCACCCGGCCCGGAGCCGGTCGACGGACGCGACCACGTTGTTGCGGAGTGCTCCGAGATCCCGGGCCTCCGCCTGTCGTGATCGAACGATTCGATGAGCGTGGTCCGGTGCTCGCATCGCCCTGTCGAGGACGGCCGTCCGGTTTCCACTCAATCAGTGGGGACATCATTCGCCCTCCCCGTCTCACCTATGTGAGACGGTCAGGGGATGCCCGAATTGGTCCGCATCACCGCTCGCAAACGGTACGGGTGCTCTCGCGACAGCGCCTCACCGCTCCCCACATCGACGACACATCCATGGTGGTGATCGTCGTCGTCGAAGCTCCGACCGTAGCTGTCGACGTCACGCTGTGCCGCGTCGACACCGACCGTGAACAGCCCCCCGCGACGCCAACCGATCGCGGCGTCGCTCACGGCTCGCAGATGAAATCTCGCCGAGTTGCGAACGGTAGCCGACGGGTGAAGACAACGCTCGACCAGCACGCCACAGGTCATGCCGAGTGGGGCGGTGACGGTCGCGGCGTCGTCGATCCGAGACCACGGCCGTACGGCGTCGCGACGCCCGGTCCGCCGCCGGTCATCGGCCCGCGCGGAGTACAGCCGACCGTCACCAGAGCACCCGCGGTGGCGGCTCGCATCACCGACAGTTGTCGTACGCGCACCGGTCGGCGCGCCACATGCTGTGGCTGCGCTGCCGGTGTGCGCGACCCGGCCAGCGACGCTCTACTCGAGCGGCTGCTCGGGGTGGTCGTGAGGCGGCCGCAGCCGCTCGCGCTTGATCGTGCGCACGCAGCTGTTCCAACGAAGGATGGCGTCTTCGTTGCCCTCGGGGTGCATCGCGTCCGCCTTCTCGTACCAGTCCATCGCATCCCGGAGAGACTCGTAGGCGAACGTACTCGACATCCCGCCCCGAGCCAGATACGCCCGGCCTTCTCGCTCGTGGATGAGGCCGGTGGCGTAGGTGCGCTGATAGTCGTCGGTCACCTTGGTGACCCACTGCTTGGCATCACGCACCCGAGAGCTGGTGGTGTGCTCCACGAACTGATCGGTGAGCGACAACACCAGCTCCATGATCGCTCTTTGATTGTCCGGATCGACGGCCAGGATGTCGAGGCAGATGCTCTCCGCCTGCTCTGGCACGTTGAGCAGCCGATAGTGCTCTGCCTTCTCCAGCGACCGAGGAATCGACTCGACGTGGATCTTGCGCAGCCCGGGAATGACGACGGTCACGACCCGCCCCGCTCCTCCGCCTTGGTCTTGGTGCGCTTGCGAATCCCGAACAACTTCCGACCGAGCATCATGATGGGATCGTAGTAGCGATCGACCACCCGCTCCTTGAGCGGGATGATTCCGTTGTCGGTGATGCCGATGTGCTCGGGGCACACCTCGGTGCAGCAGCGGGTGATGTTGCACATCCCCGAGCCGAGTTCCTTCTTCACCTCCGGGATCCGATCGTCGTCGTCGAGCGGATGCATCTCGAGGCTGGCCGCGCGGATCATGAAGCGCGGCCCCGCGAACTTCTCCTTGCCCTCGCGGTCACGAAGGATGTGGCAGACGTCCTGGCACAAGAAGCACTCGATGCACTTGCGGAACTCCTGCACGCGATCGACGTCTTGCTGATACATGCGGTGCTCGCCGTCGGCCCCGCGCTTCTTGGGCTTGAACGGACGAATCCGCTTGTTCTGCTCGTAGTTCCACGAGACGTCCGTCACCAGATCCTTGATCACCGGGAACGTCTTGACCGGCTGCACGGTGATCGTCTCGTCAGGCCCGAAGCTGTTCATGCGGGTCATGCACGACAGCTTGGGCTTGCCG
>JAHZJA010000588.1 GCA_022601155.1 Deltaproteobacteria bacterium
CGCGTGGTGATGACACGAAGCGAGCCGCATTTCGCTCAGCTTCGCCAAGCTTCGTGCCGCGCTGCACCGTCAACCGCGGCGCGTCGATCGAGGTCGAGACTCGCCGATTGTCCCGAGCGGCGCGGGCCATCGCGCTTCGCCGGGTCGAAGTCCCGAGAGGATTTCGAGCGCGGTGGAATCACGGGCCATGCGCATGTCGGGAAAGACCTTCGCTGTAGTGAAATATACGCCCGGGACCACCCGTAAGTTTCGCGTAGCTTGGCGTCTAAGGGAGGCGGAAGTAGGAGATGTGCGCGAAATTGGTGTGTAACCAAGTTGCGCCAGCTTTCTAAATATACGCTATACGATCGGCTCTTCTGATCAAACGGTAAGGAAGCCAGCATGACGATCTCGAATTTCAGGAGGATGACGGTCGCCAGCGCCGCGCTGGCGCTGAGCCTCGCGGCATGTGGCGATGACGCCACGGCTGGGGCCGGTGACACCGGGATCGAGCTGCCCACGGGTGGGGACAGCAGCGGCGAAGACACCGCGGGTGCCGACGAGACGGCCACCGACGGGGGCGTACCCAACAACTGCGGCGCGAGCACGTTCGAGCTGGTGCACCAGCCGACCAACATCGTGCTCGTGCTCGATAAGTCGGGGAGCATGGTCGAAAACTGGTGGGACCACGATGGCGATCCCGGCACGGACTTCGTCACCCGCTGGAACAGTCTGCACAGCTCGGTTCGATTCATCACCGACCAGTTCGATGATGGCCTGAACTTCGGCGCGGTGTTGTTCCCGGCCATCGATGTGCCCAGCAACGATTTCGACATCGCGTGTCGCGTGGACATCGAGCCCAATGCCGCCGTGGCTCCGGGCAATGGCGCGGCGGTGCTGGCTTCACTGCCGCCTGCCGATACCCTCGACATCCATGGCGGGACCCCGGCGGGCGACGGCGTGACGACGGCGCTCAACCATCTGAGAAGCCTCGACCCCGAGCTGCCCCGGGCGATGATCCTCATCACCGATGGTGCGGCAAACTGTCTATCGGGCGCCACCGACAACGCGATCTTCGAGCTGTACGACGAGAATCTGCCCGCACTGGTGGCCGCGGCCTACACCCATGAGGACATCCCCACCTACGTGGTGGGGATCGACATCGTCGACGAGATCATCCAGTACCCGGCCGACAACCCGTTCGTGCGTCTCAACGAGGTCGCCATTGCGGGCGGCTCTCCGCGGCCCGGGCAGGAGAAGTTCTACAACGCCAACGACGAGGACGAGCTCCGTAGTGCGATCAGCCAGGTCTCCAGCCAGATCGGCTGCACCATCCCGCTGGACGAAGAGCCGCTCCAGCCCGACCTGCTGACCATCTACATCGCGGGCGTCGAGATCCCCCAGGTGGCCAGCTGCGAGGGGAACCCCACCGGCTGGCGCTACACCAACCCGGGCGGGCCGTACGACGAGATCGAGCTGTGCGCGAACTCGTGCGACGATCTGCATGGTGTCGGCTCGCTGTCGGCGACGTATAATTGTATCCCGCAGGGCTGATGCTGCCGACGGTGGCGTCACCGCAGTCCTGGACCCCGCGGCGGTGAACGACGACCGAACCCCACGAGCCTGGTGTGGACGTGCCCTGTTCGGCGCGACGCTGATGGGTGGTGCGGGTGCGCCCGCGGTGGCGATGGCGGTCCCGATGCACGAGGTGCCCGACGAGCATCCCGGTCGTCGCCACGCCGAGTACCCCAACCTGGTGGGGGCCAAGCTCGGTTACCTGTCGCTGTGGGAGCCGGAGCCCGAGGGCACGCGCTATGTGCCCGCAGGGTTCGTGGGTGTCTTCGCCGAGCGTGCGGTGGTCCACAACTGGCTCGAGGTGGAGCTGACGGCCGGGGTGGGCTTTACCGCGGACAAGCTCTCGATCCCCATCGATCTCCACTTCAAGAAGCCCTTTCACCCCACACATTGGCTGGCGCCCTACGTCGGTGTCGGGCCACTGTTGGCGGTGGTGTTGGAGCCCCGAGCGCGGCTGTGGTGGGGGGCCACCACGACGGTGGGTGCCTACGTGTGGCTCGGCGAGCGAATCGGGCTCGACGTCGAGCTCGACTACAACATCGCCGTGTTCCGTCGCGCGGTCGGGCACGACTTGCTGGTTGCAGTCGGGCCGGTCGGACGCTTCTAGCTGTATCCCCGAGGGTGATGTCCTCATCTCGGTCACCGGACCGTGGTGGACGTGCGTCGCGACCCAGGGATCACCTGGTGCACCCGATGTCGACGGGGACGAATTGCGAGCGGGTCATCGCCTCGTCGGCCCGTTGTCGTGCTGTTGTTCGAGCCGCCGGACATCGGGGATTGCTTTGCGTTGGGCCCCTCGCGTGGGGCGCAGATTCACGAGGCGATCGTACGAATCGTGCTTTAATGGCGTTTGGTTTGCGATGTGGCAAGGGTAATTTGAACTACGTTTTTTGGAGGCTATAAAAATCGCAGAACCACCCAGAATGTACGCGCAAATCCGCACCACCATCCGCCGAGTCACTTCCATCTCCGCCTGTGTTGCCGTGTTCGGGACACTCGCTGCCACCGCGTGTTCATCCGGGGCCGACAAGGAATGCAAGAAGAAGTTTCAGACCATGCTCGCCCCCTGTGTGCCCAAATGCGCAGAGGAGGACCCCAAAGGCGTGGGTACCGACAACTGCATCCGGGCCTGTGTCGAGGAGGAGTTCGGCGAGCCCATCCCGCAGTGCTGAGCCACGTCGGCGTGTGACGGGCGGTCGGAGCCATTGATAGCTGGCCGCCCGGAATCGTCTGCCGACCTCGGCGATGATCCAATTCCATAAAGCTATTATTGATTATATTTCTAACTTTAGGCGGGGCCCCGCGCGTGGTTTCATCGTCGCACTTGGGTTGGTGCTCGCGTACCTGCCCGGGTGCCGACGTTTGCCCGACGGTCAGAGCTCCGGGTGGGGCATCGGCGGCGGGCCGACGTCCATCGTGGCGGTGCCTGAGCTTCCAGTGGGCGATCGGCGATGGCCGACGTGGACTGTGGGCGCTCGCCCTGCAAGGTCAGCGATGGCCGACGGTGATGGCGGGTGGCGAGGCCACACGGGGTCGGCTGGGCTCGGGCTCGAGGGTGACCTCCAGCCGTCGTGCTTCCCCGGGCTGAAGATCGATGCGTGATCGCCACGCACGGTGACCCTCGGCTTGTATCCGGACGACGTGCCGTCCGGGCTTGAGCGCGCCGCGGTGGGGCGTGGTGCCGATGGCGACCCCGTCGATGGTCAGCGCGCCGACGGGCGAGGTCTCGACGATCAGCGTACCGGGCTCGATCGTTGCGACCGTGGCCGTGGCGACGGCGGTGACGACCGGCCCCGACGCGGCCTCGGGCGCGGGCTTCGGACCACCGACCACGAGCGCGGCGAGTCCGGCCGCGGCGGCCAGGCCGACTCCCAGCATCACG
>JAHZJA010000589.1 GCA_022601155.1 Deltaproteobacteria bacterium
CTGCCGTGCACGGAGAACGTGATCTCCGACAGGCCCGCGTCGAGACAGCGCCGCAAGAACTCGGGATACGCGAACATCCGCCCGTTGGTGACCGTCTGGATCTTGGGGTAGCCCGCGGCGCGCCCCAGGCGGATGAGCGCGACGAACTGCGGGTGGATCGTGGGCTCGCCCCCCGACAAGATCAGGCGGGTCGCGCCCTTTTCCCGCCCGTCGAGGATCTGCGCCTTGATCTGCGCGAGCTCGCGGTCGGTTCCGTCGTGGGTGTGCGCATCGAGGCAGAAGACGCAGCGATCGTTGCAGCGATACGTCAGCCGGACCCAGTTGCGTTTTTCGTGGGCCGCCTGCTCGTGTTCGGCGATCTTGGCCGCCCGCTGCGCATGGGTCCCGTCCACCACGGCCCCACGATAGCAACGCCCGTGGTATCGTGGGTGACCGTGAACGACGCTGCTGTGGTGGTGGTGCACCCGCCGCTGACGGTGGCGCCGGACTTCATCGACTACCCGTATCACGCGGATCTGGGCGCGGTGCAGGTGGCGGCCGTCCTCGACGCGCTGGAGTCCACGGCGGTGGTCGATGCCTTCGCCCAGCCGGGCGCCAGCCTGGTGTGGCGGGACGACGGACGGGCCCTGCTGGGGGTGAGCCCGGCGGCGACCGTGGAGGCCGTCGCCCAGGCCGCGGCCCCCGACTTCATCGTCGTCACGCTCACCCCCTTTCATCGCCCCCCCACGCGCGACGACGTTCTCGGCGCCGTGCTGGCGGGGCTGCGGGCGCGGTGGCCCCAGGCGGTGCTGGTGCTCGCCGACGCCTACCAGTCGGGCCAGCACTATGTGGAGGCGTCGGCCGAGACGATCTCCGCCAGCTACCCCGAGATCGACGCGTGGGTGCAGTACGAGGCCGAGGTCACCCTCGCCGCCCTCGTCGCCGCCTGGCGAGCGCACCGCACCCGCCCCCAGGGCCACTACCGTGGCGAGCGGGTCCCCCATCTCGACGCGCTGCCCCTGCCCGCGTGGGATCGGGTGGCGCTGTCGCATCGCGACGAGTTTTGTGCGGCGGTGGTCGAGCACCTGGGGCGCGGGGCCTGGGCCTTTCCCATCGACGGCCGCAGTCTGCCGATGGTGACCAGCCGCGGCTGCCCGTTCACATGCGTGCACTGCAGCTCCAACCCCGACCGTCTCCCCGGCGAGGCCAAGACCCAGCGCCGCTTGGGCCCAGAGCGCCTCCGCCAGGCACTAGAGCAGCTATCGCAGCGGGGCGCCGACAGATTCGTCGTGCTCGACGAGCTGGTCAACGTCAACGAGCGGCACTTCGACACCCTGCTCGAACAGGTCGAGCGCCTCGACGCCAAGCTCGACATTCCCAACGGGATGCGGGCCGACTATCTGCACCCTCGCCACTTCGCCCGGATGAACGGCCGCGTGACCACCGTCAGTGTCTCGGCCGAGAGCGGATCGACCCGGGTCATCGCGCAGGTCGTCCGCAAACGACTCGACCGCGAGACCATCGTCGACGCGGCCCGCAACGCCCATGAGGCCGGGGTCTCGCTGATGGTCCACTACATGATCGGCCTGCCCGGGGAGACGGCGGCCGAGATCAACGAGACCCTCGCCTTCGCGCTGTCGCTGTGGGACCAGTACAAGGCGTGGCCAGCGGTGCAGTACGCCACTCCCCTGCCCGGCACGGCCCTGGCGGCGGGGCGGCACCTGCCCGTCGTCGACGATTGGGGGCCCCGGTTCCAGACCATGCCGACTGCGCTGGCCGCCACCGCCACCGCGGCCGCGGCCGTCGACCCGAAGCAGTTGCGACGGTTCATGCAGACCTTCCGCCGTCGGCTGGCTGCGTCGCAGGGCCCGGAGAAGCTGGTCATGAACGTGACCTACGCGTGCAACAACCACTGCACGTTCTGCGCGGTCGGAACCCGCACCCAGCTCGACGGCTTCGCGCCCCGGCAGCGGGAGCAGCTGGCCCGCTACCGCGAGCGCGGGGTGACGATGGTCGACTTCGATGGCGGCGAGCCGACGCTGCACCCGGAGCTGCTCGACCTCATTCGCCACGCCCGGAAGATCGGCTACACGCGGGTCAACGTCACCACCAACGGCCGGCGCTGCGCCTACGAGGGCTACGCGGCCGCGCTCGCCAACGCCGGACTGACGAGCCTGCTGTTCTCCGTCCACGGCCACAATGCCCGGATGCACGCCCAGCAGGTGGGCGTGGCCGAGGCATTCGAGCAGACGGTGGAGGGCATCAAGAACTGCGTGCGCCTGGCTCCGCGAGGCGTCGAGCTGGGCATGAACATCACGCTCACCAAGGGCAACGTGCCGCACCTGGCCGCGATGGGCGAGCTGGCGTGGTCGCTGGGCCTTCGGTGGATCAACGTGCAGTTCTTGACTCCGTTTGGCCGGGCCACCCGACACGTGGCCCCCGACACCGCCGAGGCCGCCGCGCGTACCCAGGCCCTCATCGACACCTGGCGCGGACGCATGAAGATCCAGGTGATCAACCTGCCGTTTTGCTTCATGCCCGGCTACGAGGACCACCTCGAGGGCGATCTCGGCAAGCTGTCGCGCCACATGGTGTTCGTCAACAACGAGACGGTGAACCTGTCGGAGTACCTCTCGGAGCGTCGAACCCCGCGACCTATCTGCACCGACTGCCCGCACGCGTGCTTTTGTGGCGGGTTCTACGAGCTCGACGACGTGCCCGAGCCCCCGTGGCTCATCGCCTCCGAAGACCTGGTGCGACCGCTCGACGATCCACGCACCCACGAGAGCGTGCCCTCGGGGTTTCACGAGCGTGTCGGGCTGCGCGTGCTCAACGAAGGCTGAGCCCCGCCCCGCATCCTCGCTGCCGACGAAGACTCGCGTCGGTCTCACCGCGCCGCAACGACGCTGTCGGTCGCAGCCTAGTGCCCGCTACTCGCCGACGAAACGCGGCGGGGTCCACAGCCGCTCGGGGCCGCGGTTCCATACCGCCGTCCAGTCCGGGTCGGGTCCATGCAGCTCGGCCAGCGGCGGTACGCCGGCTTCGGCACAAAGCCGCTCTCCCAGCGCCGTCGTCTCCTCGGGGGTCAGCAATGCGCGGTGGCACAGATCGCCCAGACGGTCGGCCAACTCTTGCGGAGGCAGTCCCCGCGCGATGAGGTCCTTGGCCACCCCGATGGCCCCGTCCTCGGTGATGCTGCCCTCGTGCATCAGGACCGCGGCCATCTGGAATGCACCGTGACAGCCCACGATGCCAGGCCCGTAGTCCTTGAAGACCTCGGGATTGGCGTGACGCTCCATGCGGATGAACGCCCGACGAACACCCCGGCACCGAGGCAGCTCGCGACGCGCTCGGACGATGTCTCGCGCGTCCCCCTCCCCCACGCCGTTGAGCATGAGGATGCGGGCCAGATCTCCGGAGGGAATCCGCCCCGCGAGCGCGTCGGCATACAGCGCATACGTCAGCGGATCGGTCTCGAGGTCATCGCCGACGAGGTTCTCGATGGCACCGACCGGGAGCTCGGCCCGGCCGGCCAGCAGCGCGGTGAGCTTGAATCCAACCTGCTCACGCAGCCGGCTCAGCCGAAGCCGCCGCACGATGCCGCTCCAGTTCTTGAACGTGGTCCCGTCGAAGCCGATGCCGTCGAGCCTCATCTTGCGCTCGATGACCGGCCGCAGCTGCGCCGGGCTGGCCGACACGAAGTACAGCGGGGTGTCGCGTCCTTCTCCGCCCGGGCCGCGCCGAATCTCGCGAAACAGCCGCGCCATCCCAGCGATGTCTTCTTTGTCGGCGGCCCGCTCGAACGGAATCCGGGCCATCCCCCGCATACTGGAGATCCGGGTGGCCAGGTACGTGCGGTCGATGTCCGCAACGAAGACCTCGCCCTCCCAGTCAGGATCGAGCGTGCGGTAGTTGGCGCGGTGAATCGGGAAGCTCACGCGGAAAGTCACGGGTACCAGACCCCCGTACGGAGCGCCAGCGCGGACCCGCGGGCACGGCGTAATCCTGCGATGCGATGCGACGAGCGTGGGGACTGTGGCTGATGCTGGCCGGCTGCGCCGGGGACGACGGGGCGAGTCCAACCACCACCGGCCTGGCCACAGGTGACACGTCTGCAACATCGGCGTCCACGGAGCAACCACCGCGACGGAGCACGGGCTCGCCGCCCACCACGTCGGGTGCATCGAGCGATGGACCGAACGAGGACACGATCGCAGGCGCCACCGGGGCGACGGACTCGACCGGCCCCCGCTCGAGCCCTGCCCGGCCGGCTACACATGCTTGATCGTCCGGGCCCGTTCCATGTGCCCGACCGCACCGAGCCCACCACCACCTACGACATCCCACTGCCGCTCGTGTCCGCAACGCCGAAGGCTCCTGCTTCATCGACTTGGGCAACGACACGGGTGTCTCGCAGCCCGGTCCCGAGGTGCCCTCGCTCGGCTGGACGTTCGCCGACCTCCTTCGGTGGGGTTCATCCCGTAGCCCTGCGCTTCGATCGCATCGCCGCCTTCACCGTCAGCGAGGCCCCTCCTGCCATCGGGTTCCGACCGGCTGCGAGCGCGGCGTAGGCCTCGGTCTCCATCCCGACCAGCGCGATCCGCCCTTTGTGATCGAAGTGGATGCCCCACCCGTAGCTCTTGGGCAGGGGCGAGGCCCGCAAGCACGCCAGCGGCTTGGAGAAGAACTCGCGGCGTGCGGCCGGCCGCGCTCGGGCCGCAATCGCCTTGCGGTCGACATGCACGCCGAACAGCACCGCGTCGGATGTGTGCCGATAGGGCGCCAGATGCAACATCTCGAACATCCGCCGCGCCACGGTGGGGTTTGCGGTGACCTTGGGCTCGAGTCCTGCGCTGGCCCGGGTATCGGGCGCCACCGCGATGAAGGTGTCGAAATAGTTCGTCGAGTGCGCCATCGTCATGGGGTCTACCGTGGCCCGCCCCACCGAGCTTGAACGAACGCGACAGCCCGCCACCGAACGCACGCGCGGGCTGGTCTCGGCCCCGGTCCGCGCCGGCGACATCGCCAGCCAGCTACGGCCGGCCCCCGCGCAACTGAGCGACGTCGTCGCGCGGATGTGGGGAGCACAGTGGGACCTACGCGGGCACGACCCCCACCGCACGCAGCTGCTCGGCGACCCGTGCGTCCACGTTGTGTTCGAGGCGGGGGCCAGCCGGTTGGTGGGCGTGTGGACCCAGCTGTGGCAGCGCACGCTGAGCGACGCGGGCCGGATCCGTGCCGCGACGATCCACGCGGGGGCGATACGGGCACTGCTCCCCGCCCCCGCCC
>JAHZJA010000590.1 GCA_022601155.1 Deltaproteobacteria bacterium
GACCCTCGTTCACCGGCGAGTATCCTGCACCTACGCCGGGAGGGCCAGTCGCTCGTACGCGCGCTGCGGAGGATTCCTCTCGACCAGCAGGTCGTCCTGAAGATGATGTACTTCGAGGGACTCAATGGCGCGGAGATCTCGTCCATTCTCGGCATCCCCAAGCAGACCGCATACACACGTCTGCGCCGGGGCAAGGAGAAGCTGCGGGCCATCATGGCGGGCTTCGACGAGTCGCCCGAAGTCGCGGAATCGACGATGATGGGCCTTCGAAGCTGGGCGGCGCAGCTGCACGACGAGTGCTCCCCGGCGGGTGCGAACCTCGTCCGATTGCAGCAGACCGCGTGAGTCCGCGACTCACCGGTGAGGCCTTCTATGAGGTGTGGGCGGTATCCAACCTCGATCGCGATGGCCCCCAAAAATCGCTCATCGACGAACACTGGCTCGCGGCTCGTTTACATGGCTCGCGCGCGACGACGATACGGCTGGAGCCCTAACGGCGAAGCCCCATCTGCGGGAACACCTCGTGAACCTCGGAGCCTCTGCCAGTTCGAGTCGGCCCCACTGCACCGCACTCCGCCATGCCTTCAACCCGGAGATCTGCCCCCCGGCTTCGATCGCGTTGCGGCCCCGCGAAGGACGACGAGTATGTGACTTCGCCTCGCCTCGATGCTTCTGACGGCGAGAACCCAACCGCTCGCCGTCTGCACGAAGCGATTGAAATCTCTTTGGCGCAGTGATCGAACCGCGACGGGCGCGGTCCACCACAGGGTGCGACTCCCTCGCTTGTGGTCCCGGCCCCTTGTTCTGCTCGCCCCATCGCTGACGCTCGCCTGCGCCGACGACGGTCCCACGCCCTCAGCATCGACGGCCCCGTCGTCTTCGGGTTCCTCGGTATCTTCGGGTTCCACCGCGCCTTCGGGCTCCTCGACGGGTTCGAGCACCAACGGCCCCGTCGACTCATCGTCGGGGGAGGCGTCGAGTAGGGGTCGGACGAGTTCGGGCAGCTCGGACTCGAGCGGCACCACCGTCAGCGGCACGTCCTCGACGACCGGATGGGGCGAGTCGGGCTCCAGCTCCAGCGGCGAGCCCGCCGACGTCTGCGCTCCATCACCGCCCATCGGAGCGGGCCTACCCGGCACCCCCGAGGTGTACGGCGACGACGTGCAGATCCACCAGCTCATCCGCGACGCGGACGGCAGCTACGTCGTACTCGGCTTCTACGACCACGTCGATCTCGGCGACGGCCCCATCCTCGGTGACAACGACGCCTTCATCGCCCGGCTCGCTCCCGACTTGCAGCTGGACTGGGTCCACACCTTCTATGCCAATCCGGCCGCGGGCTTGAACCTACTGCAGTCAGCCGGCATGGCCATCGATGATGCGGGCAACATCGTCGTGGTGGGGCGCCTCGATTTCGCCGCGCAGATCAACTTCCTGAGAGTCGACGGTGGGACGGGGATGCCGATCCACGAGCTGGCGGTCGACAACCTCGCTCAGCTCGTCGACGTGGCCGCGCTTCCGGGCGGCGATGTGATCGTCCTGGGACGAACGTGGTGTGCGGGCCCCGGCTGTGACAACGACATCCGTCTCACCCGCGTAGCTCCCGACGGCGGCACCGTGTGGCAGCGTACCCTCGGCGAAGGATTCCCCAACGTCCACCCCCGCGCCATCGCTGCGGCCAACGACGGGACGATCACGATCGCGGGCATCGTGTTCGGGACCCTGCCCCTCGACGTCAACGATGTCGTCACACCGGGTGGCTCCGTGGTCGTCGTGCACATGGACGGCACGGGGGCGGATCTGTGGGCGACGGCCTTTCCGGTCGTCGACACGTTTCCCGGCATCGGCGATCTCGTGCTCGACCCCTGCGGCGGTATGGTCGTCTACGGCGAATTCAGCGGCGACATCGACTTTGGCCCTGGCCTCGCGCTGAGCACCGCGGGCGGCACCGACCTCTTCCTCGCCCATATCGACGACAGTGGCGCCACCGATTGGGCCCAAACGTTCGGCGGCGTCGACATCGAGCACCCCGGCTTCATCGCCGTCGATGACGCCGGCCGGATCACCCTCACCGGCCAGATCCACAGCGCCGTGTTCGGCAACGTCGTCATTGACGCTCCGGGCACCGCTCGCAACGGATTCGTCGCCCATCTGGACCGCGACGGTGTCGCGCACTGGGCCTACCCAATGACCTCCACGGCCATGGGCCGTAGCCGCACCGCCGTCGCCGCACCCGACGGCAGCGTGCTCGTAGGCGGCACATTTACCGGCTCGACCGACATCGGCGGCATGCAGTTCCAGTCTGCCGTCCAATTCCTGCCCAGCGCCTACCTGCTCGAGTACACGCCGTAGGGGCGCCAAGCCGGCATGGTCGTAGCGGAGCACTGCGACGGTCCGCGAACGAGTCGGACGCCTCGTGCCAGTGCGCCATGGACGAGTGCGGCATCGTCTCGCACGTGATCGGCAGGTCGCCGCTGCATCCGAAACCGTGCACCGCCCTTTGCTGCCCAAGCGCAGGCCCTAGACTCGACTTTGGCGGTTTTCCACGCGCCATAACACCGCCCCCGACCGCTGTGGCAGTGTTTTCGCTCCTCGACGCATGACCCGATGCGCCGTCGAAGCGCAGCCTCGCCAGCCAGCTGCCGCCGACGGCGTTGTGGCCCATGGAAAACCGCCAAAGTCGAGCCTAGCAGCCCGTGGTGAAACCCGACACGATGTCTCGCTCGTCTTGTTGGCTCCTGGCGGTGTCGCCAAAACTTGCAGTACGCCCGGTACAGCGGCGTTTCGGCTCCGACCCAGGAGCCAACAATCC
>JAHZJA010000591.1 GCA_022601155.1 Deltaproteobacteria bacterium
CTGGGGGCTCTGCGGGCGGTGGAGTTTGGTGCCCACGGTCTGCAGGGCATTGGCATCATCCACGATTGGTACCAGCGCGGCGTCACGATCCGCGACGACGAGGTGGTGGTCGCGATGGACCCCGAGACCTTCGCCGCTCGGGGCCAGCCGCTGGTAAACCTCCGCTACGCGTGCCTTCATGCGCGGCGGTGCGGAGTCATCGACGAAGCCGTCGCCGGGGTCCTGCTCGACCGCTACGCCGCGATCCCGTTCGCCGAGCGTCACTACAGTCACCTGTTTCGCCTCGTGCGGTCCGACGACGGCGTCGACCCCGGAGTGCTGGACCGCTTCGAGGCGTACATCGCGGCGCGCGGCGAGACGCTCGACCTCAAGCGCCGCGACGCTCTGGCCCTGGTGGACCGCATTGCCGACGCATTCCATATCGTCCCCTGAGCCGCCGATCGCCGTCGCCATGCTGCAACTCGCGACCACCCCCACACCGCTCGAGCCGGCCTTGCGCCGCTACTTTGGACCGCAGGCCTGCCTCGACCGCCGACTCCGGCACATCGAGGGCACCCATCGTACCCGTAGCGTCTCCGAGACCCTGGCCAGCATCGGGGGGCGCCTCGCCGACCTCGGGGTGAGCCGCGTGATCGACCTGACCCCGCTCGACCGCATCGGCCTGCCCGTCTTCAACGTGTGCATCCCCAACCGCTTCACCGAGTGCTACACCGCGGGCAAGGGGATCACCCGTGAGGCCTGCCTGGTCTCTGGCCTGATGGAGGCCTTCGAGATCCGCTGCGCCACCGCCCGTCACCCTCGCTACGAGCTCTGTGGGGTACCACGCGCTCGCGCACAAGAGCACGGTGAAGCGCTCGACCCCAACACGCTGTTGCTCCCGGTCGAGGGCCAGTTCGACGACGCCCAACGGCTCGACTGGTTTCGGTGCCTGGAGCTGTCCTCGCAGCGCGAGGCCTACCTACCCGCCGACCTGTTCGGCTTCGCCTACGGCAAGGCCAACGGCTCGACCAGGACCACGCCGTACGTCAACACCAACGGCCTCGCCTCGGGCAACTCGGTCCATGAGGCCATCGTCCACGCGCTGCTCGAGCTGGTGGAACGCGATGGTCTGGTGCTGTCCAACTTCGGTGCACCGCGCCCGATTGCCGTGCCCGACCATGGGCTCTCACCCGCCCTCGACTCGCTGCTCGCGCGGCTGCGGGCGGTCGAGCTCGAGCTGCTGGTGTTCGACATCAGCACCGACATCGGGCTGCCGACCTACCAGGCCTACCTCGTGGATGCCTGTGGCTTTGGCGAGTATCACCTGCACTGCGGCATGGGCTGCCATCTCGATCCCCATGTCGCCCTCTCACGCGCGGTGACCGAGGCCTGCCAGGTCCGCCTGACGTACTTCGCGGGCGCCCGCAACGACGTGGCCGACGCCTCCGCGGGCGAGGATGCCTACCGCGCGCTGCTGGCCTGCCACGCCGAAGCCCCAGCCCGGCCGCTGCCCGACGCCGCCGCGCCGATCACCGATCTCGGCGACGTCCTCGACGACGTACAGGGTCGGCTGGCCGCGGTCGGATGCGACGAAGTCTGGGTCGCCAACCTATCGCAGCCCGGCTTCGAACAGCTCGCCGTGTCTTGCTACGTGCCCGGGCTCGAGGGGCTTTGCTACGACGAGCAAGGGCAGCTGGCGGTCGGCGAGCGCGGCTGGCAGTGGCGGCAGCGACACGGCGCACGGCGGTTCGGATTTTAGCGGGGCTCGTTGGGATGGGCGCGGCTCACGTCGCCCGATGAGGATGATAGTGCCGATACAGCAGCTGCGCGGTGGCGAAGTAGGCGAGCAAGATGGCCAGTCCCCCCGCATAGAAGCCGTTGTGCGCCAGCCCAGCAAGCCCATACTCGTACCAGAACAGCCCGATCGAGGCCGAGAAGTTCAGCATCGAGTACGCCAGGTTTCCGCGCGGGCTGGTGCCGAACCCGCTGAGAATTCGACCCTTCCAGATCCCCAGCACGAAGTGGGGCATGGCGTTCATGAGGGTCAGGCCGATCAGGAAGTCGATGATGCTCATGGTGTGCTCGCAGGCAGTACGCCCAAGCTAGCGGTGGTCTCGCGGCGCGGCACTTCCCTACGAGGGAAGGGCGACCGTTTCTCGTCCCGCCGCGGCGCGACCTGACCCAGGAAGTACCCGGAGCGGCGTCGCCTACTCCGCGACGAACGTTCCGTCGAGCACGAACGAGACCTGGCCGTAGGTGGCGACGACGATCTCCTTGTCGCCGTCGCCATCGAGGCCCGCGAGCAGCGAAGGGGCGACCGTTTCTCGTCCCGCCGCGGCGCGACCTGACCCAGGAAGTACCCGGAGCGGCGTCACCTACTCCGCGACGAACGTTCCGTCGAGCACGAACAAGACCTGGCCGTAGGTGGCGACGACGATCTCCAGGTCGCCATCGCCATCGAGATCCGCGAGCACGGGTGCCGCCTGCTGTGGATGCGCCTGCGGCGGAGCCCAGGCCCAGAGATGCGCGCCCGTGGCAGCATCGTGGACGTGGACGTGACCGGTCTTGGTCCCGAACACCAGCTCCGAACGTCCGTCGGCATCGATGTCCCCGACCCCGAGCGGTGAGGTGACCTCGAGCCGCTCGGGGCTGCTCCACCGCAAGACGCCTTCGGTGTCGACCGCAAACAAACCCCGCGGCGCGCTCGTGGCCACCACCCATCGCTCGCCACCTTCGTCCACGGCGACGGGCGCCGAGACGGACGAGCCACCGCCGGGCACGCGCCACCGCAGTGCACCGCTGGATCCATCGACGGCGATCAGATCCGGTGTGGACTCGGGTGCCTCTTTGTGGCTGGCCTGGTCACAGCCGGGCGCCGCGGCGGGAGCCTCGACCGACGCTCCCGCGAGGACCTCCATCGATCCATCGCCGTCGAGATCGACGAGGGCGGGGCCTGCCCTCACCCGCCCGGCGCCGACCCAGCGGGACCACTGACAGGCCCCAGACTCGGCATCGACCACGATCATCCGCCCGCGGTCGAGCACCGCAACGACCTCCGCCGCCGGGTCGTCATCGAGGGGCCCGAGCTGGGGGCGCACCCAGCTTCCCGTCTGTGCGTCGATGGACACGAAGGTCGTCCAGGGCTGACTCGCGAAGCTCTGCCCGCTCCCGCCGGTGCCCGGAACCCACTCCCCAGGTGCCGCGGCCACGCCCCGAAGGTGGGGACCTCGGTCCCAGCTGGTGATCCACAGGGTGCGACCGTCGGGCCCCGCCCACGGCCCCGCATACGCTTCCCTTGCGCCGTCGATGTCCAGCACGTGCATCGAGAAGTCGTGCCCCAGCACCCGAACGACCCGCTTGTGGGCCGTGAACACGAAGTCCTTGGTGCCCGGGTGCATCCCGCTCACCACCGCTGGTGTGCGCAGGCCAAACACTCCCGCGGGGCCGCGATCGAGCAACCGCCCGTCGGCCGCCGACAGCCTGACCACGGCGGACTCGTCCTGCTGACCATCGAAGGTCACCACCTCCAACACGCCATCACCATCGAAATCGTCGATCACCGGAGCCGCGCGCAGGGGCGCATCGAATGCACGCGCCCACACGATGCGCGTTCCCAGTACGACCGTCGGCCCCGCTGCGTCCAGCACGAAGTCGGGTCGCGCATCCCCGTCGATGTCGCCCAGCGGGGCGAACATCTGGACGGCGCCGGGTGTCGCCACCGCACCGATCTCGGCGCCTCGGCGATCGTATGCCCGCAGCCCCATCGTGCTGCTGGCGAGGAGGAGCTCGGGCGCGCCGTCGCCGTCCCAGTCGCTGCAGGTGGCATGGACGTCTTCGTCCAGCTCGAAGCGTGCCGAGACCTCGCCCGTCCTCGTGTCGCGTGCGTAGACGCCTTGCGCGTCGCGACCAAACTGGTGCGGCGTACCGCCATCGCACGGCCACAGCACGATCTCCCCCGCCGGGGCTGAGCGTCGTAAGGCTCCGGTCTTGCCGTCGACCCAGACCGAGGTCACATCCTCCCCCACCTCGAACACCGCACTGGTCATGGAGGGCTCTCGTCGTACGACCGCCAGCTCGTCGTACCCATCTCCATCGAGGTCGCCCACCCGCGCGGTCTCCATCGGATGCACACGAGGGCCGTGCCAAAGGACAGCCCCGTCTTCGCCCGCGAGCGCCAGCACAGGTCCCCCGCCGGGATCGGTCGCAGCCGGCAGCGCCAGATCCTGCCCCTCACGATCGTCGAGGTCTGCGGCCACCATCCACGGCGTCCTCCGAGCGCGATGGACCAGGCTGTGCTCCTGCTCCAGCCCCTCGACCAGCTGTGGTCCGAACGTCTCGATCGCGTGGTCCCACCGCACCGCCCCGGTCTGGGCATCGA
>JAHZJA010000592.1 GCA_022601155.1 Deltaproteobacteria bacterium
TCGACGGGATGTACGCCTCGGGCTGGTAGTAGTCGTAGTACGAGACGAAGTACTCGACGGCGTTCTTGGGAAACAACGCCTTGAACTCGGAGTACAGCTGAGCGGCGAGGGTCTTGTTGTGGGCCAGCACGATGGTGGGGCGCTGCACCTGCTGGATGACGTTGGCGATGGTGAAGGTCTTGCCGCTGCCCGTGATGCCCAGCAGGCACTGCGCCGCCTCGCCCTGCTCGATGCCGCGCACCAGCTGCTCGATCGCGGCGGGCTGGCCTCCAGAGGGGGCAAACGGTGCGGCCAGCTCGAAGGGCCTGTCGTCCGAGACTCGGGGGAGCTCGACCTGGCCGGGAGCCCAGTCGTCGCCCAGATCGATGGCGGCGGGGACCTTGGTGCGCTGTGGCATCGGCGGCGAGGGTAGCAGCGGGGAAGGTTCGCCCGGCGGTCATCGGGCAGCCCTCCTGACAGTACGGTGGCAGCGGAGTTGGGCGGCGAGCCAGGGCCGCTCGCGTCGAGCCCACGGGGCCGACCATGACGAGCGCGGCGCCCCGACGCTGTCGGCAGCCCCGCGCCGCAGGCCCAGAGCGAGCCGCCTCCGGGCGTCGCGCGAGGGTCGAGCCATGCGTCGAGGGGTCGTCGGGCGGCGCCGGGTCGCCCGCGATTGTTCTGGCCGAGCCCGTCAGGTATGAGCGGGGCGTGGAGGGCTTGTACGGCATCGTCGACGTCGTCGATCCGGCGGATGCGTCGGTCGTGGAGATCACTCGGGCGCTGCTGGGCGACCGCGAAGCGGGCGGCCACGACGGTGCATCGGTGGTGCAGCTGCGGGCCAAGCACGCGAGCACCTCGCAGCGCGCCCTGTGGGCGGAGCAAATGCTCGGGCCGTGTCGCGCGGCGGGAGTGCCCCTCATCGTCAACGACGACTTCGAGGCAGCCATCGCGGCGGGCGCCGATGGTCTGCACTTGGGGCAAGATGACCACGGTGCCGATGACATCGATGCAGTTCGGACGCGGGCGCGGGCACGAGGACGTGGTGATCTACAGATCGGCTTGTCGACCCATGACCTGGGTCAGCTGCGTGAAGCGGGACGACAGGGGCCGGACTACCTCGCACTGGGGCCCATTGGCCCCACCCAGTCCAAGCTAGACCCCGATCCCGTCGTGGGCTTCACCGCGTTGCTCGATGGTTGCCGTCTTGCACCACGGCCGTTGGTCGCGATCGGGGGCATGGATCTGGAGCGAGGTCGTCGCGCACTCGAGTATGGCGCCTCCGCCGTGGCCGTAATCGGAGCACTTCGGTTCGACGACGTGTCCCAGATTCGTACGACGGCCATGACGATGGCCCGCGCGTTTCGACAGGCGGCGGCGCCTGTCGAGCTGGACGAGGTTCATCGCCGAATTCCGGTGTTCCCGGCCCAACAGCTGCACGAATTGGCCCGCTGGGGTGATGCGCTGGGTGTGCACATCGGCCTTGGGTTGCCCGCCCGTTTTGCCCCGTGGGTCGAAGATGGTCGTGCGCTCTATCGGCCGTGTGACGTCATCGATCTGATCGCAGCACTCGGCAAGCTTCCCAACGAGACTTGGGATCAGTGGCGGGCGCGTGCAAAGGACGACGACGGTCCATTGGTGCAGCTGCGGCGACTGTAGTTGCCACCAACGCAACGATCGTTCACGAGCGATCGCGATCTTTGTTCAACGATCCGGCTTGACGAACACGATGGACCCTCGGTGGGGCTTCACCCGATGACAGGGTCGTTTGCGATCCCACCGGTTTTCCCGATCGACGGTGCTGGTGTCACTTTTTTTGGGATTCCACCTTGCGTGTGGGCGAGGACCACCTACACCAATTAGGGAAGGGCTAGTTTTCGATGTTGCTACGAAGGACGACCGCAGCGATTGGACGGACCCGCCGGGTACGCACCGGTCCTCTGCCGCGGCTTCCATCGTCTGCACTCAGCGGCGCTCGCACGATGGAGTCGGTGACTCTACCCGGAGCCATCCTGCTGGCGTTCGCGGCCCTGGCCACGATCCAGCTCGTCATCACCTGGTGAGCGCGGGCGCGTCTCGATGAGCCGAGGCTCGACCGAGCCCGCTCGGCGAGCCAATGGCGGAGTCCAGCTCTTTTTCGGTGGTGTCCGCTGGCAGTCCTGACCGATCGGTCATGACTGCCTCGCTCGTTTTCGTCGAAAATTTGCTGCGCGGTGATGCGCATGCCTTAGCTCGAATCGTGATGGCGTGGTCCGTAGCAGAGTCGATCCCGGGTGAAGGTCGTCGCCGCCGGCCCCCAACTGCCCCGCTGCAGCGGCTGCCGCCGCAGGCATTGCGGGGCGCAACGACCCTCGAGCAGCTCGCGCTGCCCGTGCTCATCATCGGCTGTTTCGTCGCGCTCGCCCTCGTTCAGCTGATCCTCGCTTGGTAGCGCTTACGGACCGGGCACCCAACTCGGTCATCGGGGTCAAAAACCCTCGAACGATGGGGGCAGGGGCGTGTCGTGGATCGCCTGCTCGCCGTATCATCGGTCGGCCGCGTGTCGAACGAAGATCCCCCGTCGTCCAAGCCGCCGCCACCTCCGCCTGCTCGAGGGACGTCACCGCGATCGTCGACCGTCGAGCGTGACGGCGCATCGGGATCGCGTCCGGTTCGAAAACCACAGACGACGATACAGGGCACACCGCCGCCGTCGCATCCGCTCGCCGATCAGCTGCGGACGAAGCGATCCGCCGGTTCGCCCCCGCAGCCACCGACGCGATCGTCCCGACCCCGTGCGCCGTCGCCCAAGTCGGGCACCCACGTTGGACCGGCACCCAGCGGCGACACGCAGGTCACCCGGCGACCATCGCCTCCGGCGTTGAGTCGTCCCCCTGCCGCCACGCCCAAGGCCGGGCAACCGCCGCGAGCGACCGTTCGAAAGGGAACCGGCACGAGTGGCGCCCCGACACGGCCGCGCGCCGACAGTCCCGTGCCTCGCCCCCGCCTCGCGACCCCGCCACCGCGACCCCCGGCCGCGGCGAGCCCGAGTCCTTCGCCCGCACACCCGGTCAAGCCTTCGAGTACGCCCGCCCGCTCGAGCGCCACCATGACCACGCGCAGGCTCCAAGGGCAGCCCCCACGCCCGGCGCCCGTCGAGAAGACCGATGACGACGATCGTCCCCCACCCACCGCAGGTGAGATGGTGGTGCAGGGCATGGAGTCGATGGACGATGGGCCCACCATTGCGGTGCGGGCTCCACTGCGCACGCCCACCGCGGTCCTCGATGCCTACGCCGACGATGCACTGCGGGCAATCACCGAGTACGAGCAGCAGCTTGCCGGGGAGATGGACCCCGACCGCGTGGGTCGGCTGCACTACGAGATCGGTCGGCTCTACGAGACCGTCCTGGGCGATCTGACCCGAGCCTCGCACCACCTCGATCGAGCGTTGGTCGCCTCGCCCCAGCACCTGCCGACCATCGTCTCGGCTCGGCGCGTCCGGCTGCGGCGGGGTGAGCACGCCTCGGCGCTGGAGCTGTTCGACCGCGAGATCGAGCAGTGCCCCGATCGCGCCCGCAAGGCGGCGCTGTGGCTGTCGAAGGGCCGTGTACTCGAGGATGGCCTCGACCGGGCGAGCGAGGCTCGGCATGCGTACCAGGCCGCGACCTCGATCATCGATGGCGATCCGCTGCTGCTCAAGGCGCTCGAGCAGACCGATCGCGATCGCAAGGACTGGCCCACGGTCGGTAAGGACCTCGAGGCGGTCGCCAATGCCGTCGCCAGCGATGCCCGGCATCGGGCGGGAGTGGTGATGCAGCGCGCGCGGCTGCACGAGATCCACATCGATGAGCCCCACGTGGCGGTGGAGCTGTACGAGTCGGCGCTGGCCATCGACGAGGATGCGGCGTCCGATGTGCTGCCCGTGCTCCGACGCTTGCACGAAAAGGGGCAGCGGTGGCGCGATCTGATCCGGGTGCTGCACCGCGAAGCGGAGCTGTCTCGAGATCCGGAGATCGTCGCGGCGGCGTTGTTCCGGATCGGGCGGGTACACGCGGAGCAGCTGGGCAATCTCTCCGAGGCGGTCGCGGCCCTGGAGGCGTCGGTCGAAGCGGTGCCCCGTGCCGCAACCCTCGAAGCGCTCGTCGAGCTTCACAGCCGCCAGGGCGATGACGCTGCGTTGGCGGCGACGCTGACAGAGCTGGTGGAGCGAGTCCCCGATGACCGGGAGCGACTGGGAATCTTGCTGAGGCTGGGCGAGCTGTGTCGCGAGCGTCTCGAAGACGACGACGCCGCGATCACGGCGCTGGAGGCCGCGCGCCAACTCGATCCCGCCGATCCTCCCGTGCTCAACCTTCTGGCGCCGCTGTACGTCCAGCACGAGCGTTGGGAGCCGCTCGTAGCCCTCTACGAGGGTGAGGCCGAGGCTGCCGTGCACACACCCCAGCGCGCCCGCGCCCACGCTCGAGCGGCGGCGGTGTTGCAACGGCTCGGTCGGAACGCCGCGGCGATCATCCAACACGAGCGCGCGCTCGATCTCGATCCCACACGGATCGAGTCGATGCATGCTCTCGTCCAGTTGCACACCGCAGGGGGTACCCACCGCAAGCTGGTCGATCTGTACGAGCGCACGCTGGACCGCGTGGATACCGAGCGGCGGATCACCCACCTGATGCAGATGGGCACGCTGTACGCTGGGCCGCTCCAAGAGCCGCTGCAGGCCGAGCGCACGTACCGACGGGTGCTCGCGCTACGCCCTCGCCACCTGGCGGCGGTGCAGGCGATCGCCCAGGTTGCCGAGACGGCGCAGCGGTGGCCCACCGTGCTCGAGGCCATCGAAAAGGAGATCGAGATCAGCGAGGATGCTCGGCAGCGGGTCACGCTGTGGTTTCGCGCCGGGCAGGTGCTCGAGCTTCGGCTCGGTCAGCGCCAGGACGCGATCGAGCGGAACCGTCGTGCGCTGGCGATCGACGCCCACCATCGTCCCACGCTGTCTGCGTTGGCGGGGCTGTACACGGTCGAGCGTCGGTGGTCGGACCTCGTCGCGATCTACCAGCGGCAGCTCGAGGTGGATGACGCGGGCCCGGTGGCGGTGGCGCTTTGGCAGCACATGGGCGAGATCCACGAGCGCGAGCTGTCCAACCTGGACGAGGCCGCCCAGTGCTACCAAAAAGCGATGGGACTGGACCCGGGGGCACCGCTGGCCGCGGCCGGCCTCGCCCGGATCTTCGAACAGCAGCAGCGATGGGCACAGCTGGCGGCGCTCTATCAATCCCAGCGCGAGCGGGTGGAAGATCGATCCGATCAGGCCCGGCTGGCTCTGGCTGCCGGTCAGCTGTTCGAGGACAAGCTCGATGATCTGGAGCAGGCGGCCGAGTGCTACGCCGCCGCGCACGAGCTGCGCCCGGAAGATCGGGCGGCGACGGAGGCGGTCCGTAGGGTGCGGGCGCAGCAGACCGACTGGGCCACGCTGGCCGACGAGCTCGAGCACGAGGCAGGACAGCACGAAGATCCCCGGGCTGCGATCGACGACCTGATGTATGCGGCGGAGATTCGAGCCGAGCGCATGGGTGATTCCAGCGGAGCCATCGCCTGCCTCCGGGGCGTGTTGGAGCATCAGCCCGATCACCTGCACGCGCTGCTGGCTCTGGAACCGCTGCTGCGGCAGGACGGCGAGCACGAGGCGCTGATCGACCTTTACGCGCGCCAGCACGCGATCGTGACCGGGGCCGGAGCCAAGGTGGCGGCGATGCATGAGCGCGCGCGGCTACTGGAGCAGCACCGGGCGCACGACACCGACGAGCTCATCGAGACCTACTCCACGATCCTCGCGACCCGCTCAGACGATCACCGTGCGCTCGAAGGCCTCGAGAACCTCGCGCTGCGTACGGGCAAGGCCAAGGCCTTGGCGGGGGTCGACGCTCGCCTCGCTCGCCTCGCGCCCCAGGCCGATCTGCGTGCTGCGTATCTCACCCGTCGTGCCGAGGCCATCGAGGTGGGGGGCAACCCCGAGGCACTGCAGGCCTACCGTGAGGCGCTACGGCTCGACCCTCGTAGTCGTGGAGCACTGCGAGGCCTGACGCGGGTGGCCGAGCTGCTGCGCGACGACGAGGCGCTGTCGGATGCAGCGGAGCGCCGTGCCGAGATCGCGGCCGATCCCCGCGCTGCTGCCGATGCCTGGACCCGGGCGGGCACGATCAAGGCCGAGCGACTCGAAGATCATGCGGCCGCCATCGCCGACTTCGATCGCGCGCTGGCCAAGTGGCCCGACCACACCGAGGCCGCGGGGTGGCTCAGTCGGGTGATGCGAGATCTGGGCCGACATCGATCGTTGGCCGAACGTCTGGTTCGGACCGCCGAGTCGTGCACCGAGCCCGAGCGCAGCGCAGCGCTGTGGATGGAGGTCGCCAGTCTTCAGGCGACCGAGCTCGATGATCCCAGCGGCGCTCAGGCGTCACTGCAGCGGCTTCTGGCCAGTCAGGGGCGTCACGCCGAGGCCATGCTCGAGCTGGGGCGCCTGTACGTCACCGATCGTCGGGCAGACGAGGCGGCGGCCCTGCTCACCCGCTGCCTGGCCACCGATCCTTCCGATGAGACGCGGCACGCGGCGCACTCGCTGATGGCCGAGGCCCACGAGCGCGCCGGTCGGACCGACGACGCGTTCTCGCACTACTCGGCCGCGCTTCGAGCCCGGCCCGACGATGTGCCGCTGCTCCGAAGGGTCGCGCGCCTCCAGCTCGACCACGGACACCATGCTGCGGCCGCTGATGCGGCGGGGCGGCTGTTGTCGCTGCGGCCGGAGGGGGCCGAGCGCGTGGAGGCGCTGCGGTGGGTGGCCGAGGCCCAGCTGGGGCTGGGCAAGAAGGACGAGGCGATCGACACCCTGGCCGAGGCGGTGGCCATCCAAGGCCCGCGGAGTGCGGCCGCCCAGCAGCTGGTCGAACACGTCGACACCCGCGAGCACTGGGAGCGCTACGTCGATGCGCTGTTGGCCTACCTCAATGAGCGTGCGCCGTCGGGTCGTGCCCGTGTCGCCCTGTTCGAGGAGATCGCCCAGATCCAGCACGAGCGACTGGGCGACGACAATGCCGCCATGAGCACGTTGATCCGTGGCTTGCGGGACAGCGAAGGCGACGCGGGGCTGCGGATGCGGCTGGCGCAGCGCCTGGTCTCTGCACAGCGCGCCGGCGATGCCATCTCGCAGCTGCAGATCCTCTTGGTCGACGAGGTCGGACGGATCGATGCCTGGCGGTTGATGGCTCGAAGCTACGGCGAGCTGGGCCGGCCTCGCGAGCACGCGCTGGCGCTGGGTGGCGTGGCGGCAATCGGAGAGGCCCGCCCCGAGGAAATCGAGGCGCTCAAGGGATGGAGGCCCCACACCCGGGCCATCCGACCGGGCGCGTTGGTTCCCGCGGCCTGGGTCGAGCTCCAGCTGGGCGGTGATCCTCAAACGGCCATCGCCAATCTGATGGCCTCCATCTGCGATGGGCTCGGCAAGCTTCGCGCGCCGGATCTGTCGGCATGGGGGGTGGCCAGCCGCGATCGCATCGCGCCGCGCTCCGAGCACCCGCTGCGAGTCCTGGTCGATCGTGTGGCTTCGTTCTTCGCCGTCGAGGAACTCGACGTCTACGTGCATCGTCACCAGGGTCGGGGCGTGGGCATCGAGAACACCAGCCGGCCTGCGCTGCTGCTGCCGATCTGGCTGGGAGAGCTGCACGAGTCCCAGCAGGTCTTCCTGCTCACCCAAGCCCTGGCCCACATTGCGCGTGGCACCTATCCCGTGCACCTGATGGCGCCGCGTGAGCTCGCCATGACGGTCGCGGCGGCCATCCGTACCGTCTCACCGGGCTACGGTGGATCGCTCGCACCCGGAGAGGCGCTCGACGATCGCGCGCGCTTGCTGCTGCGCGGGGTTCCTCGTCGCAAGCGCAAGATGCTCGAGGGCGCGGCCTCCGTCTGCGCCTCGATGCCCCAGATCGAGCCTGGAGTGATGGTGCATTGGCTCCACCAGACCGCAGGGCGGCTGGCCGCAGTGGTGTGCGACGACATCCAGGGCGCGGTGGGGGTCATCCGTCGGACTGACGAGCTGGGTCAAGATCGTGGCGGCGAGCTGCTCAATCGTTCGCCCGTGATCGCCGACCTGCTGCGGGTGTGGATGTCGCAGCCCGCGATGACGGTGCGTCGGCGCATCGGATTGGTGCCATCGGCGGCCGGGTGAGCGAGGACGTTCCTTGCGTCGCAGCCGATGGTGCCCGCGTCAGGGCGTTGGCCCCACGCGCTTGGTGTGGGCAGTCCGGGCGCGTCACCGTCAGTGCTTTGACCTCGCCAGCTCCACGCCGCTCAGGGCTGTGCCGTCCGTGGCGGGGCCCGAGGCCAGCGGCCTGCCCGTCGTCAGTGCGTTGACTTCGCCAGCTCCACGCCGCTCAGGGGCTGTGCCGTCCGTGGCGGGGCCCGAGGCCAGCGGCCTGCCCGTCGTGAGCGCGTGAGCGCCGATCAACCGCCGCCGGGCGAGCCTGGTTTGCCGAAGCGGAAGCCGCCCTCGGCCTCGCCACCGCCCTTGTTCGACGTCTTGGCCCGCCCTTTGCCACGGCCTGTGTCCTCGTCCTGTGCATCGTTGGCGAGCTCGGTGGCATCGAGCTTGAACGAGGGCTTGCGCGCGGGGTCGCAGGCGGGCGGCGGGCCAAAACCAGCGGAGTCGAAGGTCCACGAGACATCACCCTTCTTCTTGGCACGTCCCTTGGCGTCGCGGGCTGCATTGGCTTGGATGCGCACCGTGTGCTCTCCGTTGCGGGCCGGCGTGCAGTACGACAGCAAGTAGAACCGCTTGGAGTGGGCCTCGATACGCCGCGCAACCGTCTCGAACGCAGCCTCGACGCTGGCGTCGTCGGTGGCCAGCTCGGTGCCATCGCGGCCGATCTCGGCCAGTCGCTGCTGCTCCATCTCTGCGCCCACGCCGATGGCGAAGATCTCGAACTCGCCGTACTCGGGCTGGCCCAGCGCTTCCACCATCTGCTCACGGGAGACGCGAGCGGCGCGGTCGGTGCCGTCGGAGAACACCACCAGCGTGCCAAACTTGAGCGGACGCTTGTCCTTGTCGAGCGCCGAGCGCAGCACGTCGAGCCCTTCGACGATGGCGCCGTGGAGGTTGGTCGATGGGTCGCGGGGCTTGTAGGACCGCAGGCCGTCGAGGCCCCCCTCGACCGATCCCTTGGCCTCGGTGAAGCGAACGACCGAGCGCACACCCTCGGCGCCATCGAAGGCGAACACGGCGACCTTCTGCGACTGGCCCACGCGGTCGACGAAGCCCTGGGCCGCGTCGACCACCAAGTCCGCCTGGCCCGACTCGGTGATGCTGCCGCTCATGTCGAGCAACAGCAGCGTGTACATCACGGCTGCAACCTCGGGGTTTTGGATCGTCTGCTTGCTCTCGAACACCGAGACGAGCTGGTCGTCTTCGTAGATGTCGAAGTCCTCGGCCTGCAGTCCCGCCACGGGCTCTTCGTCATCCTCGACGGTGAAGAACACCCACACGTTGTTGGGCTTCTTTTGATCGGAGTTGAGGCGTGTGACCTGCAGCGAGTTGCTGCACGCGGGGGCGGCCAGGCCCATTGCTGCAACGAGGGACCACGGGACGAGACGACGGAGGAGTGGCGTGCGCGTCGGCATCGGGCGACGAGGCTACCGCAGGGGTCGGCCCCAAAGCGCACAACGGTCGCGATCGCGGGTTCAAAGCGGGTCAGCGCGTTCGGGGGCTGGGCCGGCGGCGGTCGGCGTGACCAGCGGGCCCGATGTGTTCCTGCCGCCGCGGGTGTCGGCTGGACGGGGAGTCGGGCGGTGGCTCTCGTCGCACGATGTGAGCACCACGGCGCCCAGAGGCGATGCCAACGACGGCGATGCCTCGCGGGCGGCCGTCGAACAATGGGAAACCGGAGGGGCCACTGGGGGGCTCCCCCTCATTGCATCCAACGGCGGGGCAGGAAGAGGGGATTTTCCCATCCCAGCCGGGCACTGTCGCCGTGCTACTTTTGAAAACCACGGAGCATGCGGACGTCCGGACGACGATTGGCACTGGCCGCGATGGGGAGCCTCGCCGGTTGCGTGGGGGCGCCTCCTGCTGCTCCCGTGGTGACCACGGCCGGGGACTCCGAGAGCACCACGGGTACCGAGCCTCCGGCCACGACCGCCTCACCCGGTGCGTCGGAGACCAACGCGGGCGTGACCGGGGGGACGGTGAGTGGAGGCTCCGCAGAGGTCACCACCGAAGCCGCCACGACCCGCGGCACGGGGGCGGCGATGCTGGAGATCTCCGATGCGCCACAGTTCGACTTCGGCGACGTCGATGTGCAGACGACGGCCAGCCACGTGTTCACGGTGAGCAACGTCGGCAACGGGCCAGCCACCGGGCTACGGGCAATCGTGGTCTCGCCCTCGTTCGCGGTCGGCGAGCAGACCTGCGGCGACGTGCTGGAGCCGCAGGCCGACTGCACGGTGGAGATCGACTTCACCGCGACGACGCTCGGGCTGCTCGATGGCACGATGACGGTGGGGGGCGGGACGGCCTGGGAGGCTTCGGTGACGCTGACCGGAGCGGGCGCAGGGCAGACGGACAACCTGCTCCAGAACCCAGGCGGTGAGCTCCCGGGGCAGCCGCCTCCAGGCTGGATCAATACGGGCAGCGGGGAGTGGAGCTCTGGCGAAGTCCCCACGGTGCTTCCGTGGTCTGGTGCGGGCTACATCTTCGGGGGGCAGGGGCCCACGCTCGTGTCGTACCAGCTCGATCAGGCCTCCGGCGTCGAGGCGTGGGCCACCACCATCGATGCGGAGCTCCTGCGTTTTTCGTTCGTGGGATTCGCCCGCGCCCAGTCCAATTTCAACGACGAGTACACCTTCCGGGTGCGGTACCTCGACGCTGGGGGCACGACCCTCCGCGACTGGAGCCTGCCGTGGACGACCGGAGCCATGTGGGAGCAGTATTCCCACACGCGGTATGCCCCGGCGGGAACGCGCTCGGTGCAGGTCGAGCTGGGATGTCGCAAGACCGGCGGCGATTTCTGCGACGCGTTCTTCGACGGCCTCGACCTTCGGGCGTCCTACCCGTGAGCTCGCCCGACGTGCATCGACACCCGCAACGCCAGGTGATGGCGGTCGCTTACTCGTTGACGTAGGCGCGAAGGTGCGGCAGCAGCCCCTCGGCGAACATCGCGTGCCCCTGCGCGGTCGCGTGGGCGTCGTGCTCGAACCGTGCATGACCGCGTACGGCCCGCGGCTCGTCGTAGAAGCGCGGCAGCAAGTTGACCATGGGGCAGCCGCTGTCGACGGCAAGCTCGCCAAAGCGAGTGAGATAGGCATCGGGCGACAGGCCGCCGTCGACATGCTCGAACGTGGGAATGGGCGCGAGCACCACGGGTGATCGTGCTTCGGCGACCAGCGTGCTGCAGATGGCTCGCAGCAGCTGCCACGCGGGGTTGGCCGGATCGTCGTACTCGGGCGGATAGCCCACGCCCCGCACCCGCCTCGAGAACGCGTGAAAACCGGGGACCTTGCGATCGACCTCTTCGGTGACCCGCCGCAACAACCCGCGCACCAGCCCGGGAGCGTCGCGGGGGCCCGACGCCGCGGGGGGGCCGTCTTCGTCTGTGGGGCTGGGGTGCAGCACCAACGTCTGGTCCTCGAGCACGAAGCGCGGCTTGGGCAGGCGCCGTGGGTTGGCGGGGTCGGCCTGCGGATCGGTCGAGGGCACCGGCGCGTGGTCCTCGAGGTTGCGCAGGATGTTTTCGACCTGGGGGCACAGCAGCAGCAAGTCGTGCTCGATGTCGCGGGCGTGGTGGCGGAACACCAGCAGCTGTTGATCGACGCCTGCCCCCGGGAGCCCGAAGTTGAGCACCTGGACGTAGCGGCCCAGCCTGCGCTCCAGTCGCTCGGTGAACCTGTCGGTCTCGTCCACGCCGATGCCCGCGGTCTGGCCGTCGCCGAGCACGATCATGCGGAACGTCCCCGGTGGCTTTTCGCGCGTGGGCTCGTGTCGGCACCGAAACCCGGCCGCGTTGCACTGCACGTCGTAGCCCCCACCCTCGTGGGGGACCCGTGCTCGCAGCCCAGGCACGAAGCGGTAGCCCGTGACCGGATGCGGCTCGAACAAGCTGACGTTCATCGCCCCGCCGCTACTTGATGAACTCGTCGGCGGGCGCGTGGATGCCCTCCGCGACCAGGTGGTTGCGGTCGCGGGTGGGCTGCCAACCCAGCTCGTTCTGGGCCTTGCTGGCATCGAACACCGACGCGAAGTTGCGCCCGTTCCAGTCGGCGTAGCTGGGCATCACGGCGTTGGGGTCGCGGCCCACGGCCTTGACCGCGAACTTGCCCACCGCCTCGATGTAGGAGCGCCAGCCCGGCATGGGGACGCGGCGCAGCTTGATGCCCGCGCGCCGCTCGAGCTCGTCGAGATACTCGTTGGCCGTGATGCAGGGATCGGCGGTGAGGTTGTAGGTGCGACCCTCGATGCCCGGCTTGTCGAGCATCTTGACCATGCCGTCGGCCACATCGTCCACCAGCACGATCGGCAGGGGATTGTTGCCGTCGCCGTAGAGCCGACACACCGAGGTGTAGGGCCACTCGGCGATGCCCCAGTGGTAGGGGTTGCCGCCCTTGCCCAGCACGATGCCGGGACGGTTGATGACCACGGGCAGGCCCTTTTGCTCGTGCAGCTCCAGCAGGATCCGCTCGTTCTCCGCCTTGGAGCGCGCATACGGGTTGGCCTGGAGCATGGAGGCCACGGGCTGGGTCTGCTCGTCGATCGTCACGCCGGCCTTCCCGGCGGAGTAGATCGCGATCGACGACGAGTAGATGAAGCGCTCGATGCCCAGCTCGATGCACAGCTCGGCGAGGACCTTGGTGGGCTCGACGTCGTACTTGAGGAACTCGGTCCACGTGTTCCCGAAGCCGCGCGCCAGGTGATAGACGTGCGTGATGCCTTCGAGGGCGGGGCGCACCGACTCGATCTTGGTGAAGTCGCCCTTGACCACCTCGACCCCCTGCGACAGCAAGTCGGGGGGGCAGTTGCGAGGGTCACGGGCGAGCACGCGGACGCCATGTCCCGTCTCCCGGAGGCGGCGGACCAGCGCCTTGCCGATGAAGCCCGTGCCACCGATGACCAGCACGGTGGGCTTGGGCGCATCGTCGACGACGGTCACCGACGGCGGACCGAATGGTTCGGGGAGCTCGGCGGCCTCGGCGACGCGCTCGGCCAGCTCGATGGCACCGTACGCGAGCTCGCCACCCAGCCGCTCGTCGATGGTCCCGTTGCGGGAGTCGTAGAACGTGCGGACGGCGTTGGCGATGCTCAGCTCGAAGGGCCCCGCGACCTTGACCAGCCCGGCCTTGCCCAGCACGAACTTCGCCAGCGTCCCGGTCGCCTGCACCATCGAGTCGCGGGCGGTGTTGGTGACGTTGATGTAGCGATCGATGTCGAGCAGCTGCGGGGTGTGCTCTTGGCACAGGTAGGTGCTGTTCTCGAAATCGACGGTGGCCGTGGCCTGGGTGCCGCGGATGTGGATGTAGTGCTCGGGAAAGCCGTCGATGAACGAAAATCGCATCCGCACCGAGGTGTTGCCCTGCCAGCCGCGGATCTCCCAGCGGCGAAAGAACCGATTGCCGCGCGGGAGCGCGACCTCATCGCGGGCATCGACCGAGACGTCGTCGACGCCACCGACCAGGTGCATGGCGTGGGCGAACGAGTGCGGAGCGACCTCGAACAGGATGTTGCGGGGGTGGGCGAGCATCCACGCGCCCCACGGTCCTCCGCCCAGCTGGCCGAGCTCCTTGTTCCACACGATGTCGACCTGATCGATCTGCCCCAGCCGTCCGCTGCGGAGATCGGCGACCATGCGCTCGTAGCTCTCGGTGAACAGGAAGTTGTGGCTGACACCGAGCGCTCGCCCGCTGCGTGCCGCCGCGTCGCGCAGCTGCTGGCAGCCCTGCGCCGTGTGGGCCAGGGGCTTTTCGAGGAATGCATCGACGCCCGCTTCGAGCACCTGAACTCCGGGCTGGATGTGTACCTGCGGTGGAGTCAGCACGTGCACCGCGTCGAGCTTCTCGGCCGACAGCATCTGTCCGAGATCGCCGTAGGCGTTGGGGATGCCGTTGGCATTGGCCCACCGCGAGGCCCGTCCCGCATCGAGATCGCAGACGGCCGTCACGCGCACTTGGGGCAGCGCCCGCAGAGCGCCCAGGTGATAGCTGGAGATGTAGCCCGCGCCCACGAGGGCAACGTTGAGGGTCTGCTCGCTCATTGCTTGGTCCTGCCCGACAGGGGAGCAGAAAATAGGGTCTCGCTCTCGGAGCGTCAAACCGTAGGAGCGTCCAACAGCGCGCCCGACCGATCGCGCAACGCGGCGCCTACGCGACGCCTATGCGACCGTAGACACGCCCACGGGCGGATCGTCGGTGAGGATCTCGAACGCCGCGCGGTGCTCGGTGTGGAGTCGCACCGTCTTGCCCTCGTGCTCCACCATCAACTCACACGAGGCCACCTTGGAGTTGAGACACACCTTGTGGCCACCGGGAGGGTTGTCGTAGCGCAGCGCCACGAAGTCGGACGCAGGTGCGCGAATCGTGCCCGCGATCCGCACCCCGGGCCCTCGGGTGGAGAACGTCCACTCGTAGGGCTCGAAACGGCCGCGAGCGCGCAGGGCCTGGCCCAACCCCGTGAGCACATGTGCGCGACCGCCCAGTCGCAGCACGAGCGGGGTCATGAAGGGGGTCCACAGCGGGCCGATTCGTAACCGCGCCGTGGACAGTTCCAAGAACGCGTCGGGCTCGCCATCGAACCCGGCAACCTGGCCCCAGGCGTAGTGATCGGTGTGTTGCCGTCCCCAGTTGTGGTTGTGACTGCCCACCCAACCGTCCACCGCGATCCGCTGGCCGTCGACCAGCAGCTCGCCGTCGAACACCGCCAGCGGGGTGCCGACCAATGCCTTGGCCTTGGGCAGCGGCGTCTCGTACAGCCGCGGCGGCAGCAGCAGCAGCGGAGATTGCTGGCCGCCATAGCGGAGTGACCACTCCAATCGGTGCCCGGCGTGCTGCGCCTCGCCGTCGAGCCCCGCGCCGTCGATGGTGGCGGGCCCGATGCGCGTGTCCAGACCCGCGCGGGCAAACGTGCAGTTGGCGATCGGGTGGACCTGCTTGACCGCGGTGATCTTGCCCTGCTCGCGGTCGAAGACGATCGCCCACAGCTCTCCCACCGCGTCAGCCGAGCGACCCGCCGGGGAGAAGATCGTGTAGCGAATCCAAAATGCCAACGGCCGCGAAGGATGGTTGGCGCGCGAAAACCAGCTCTCGTAGTGGCCGCGATCCGACCCGTCGTAGCGGCACCGGTTGAGCGCGTCGCGGGAAGGCATGCGGAAGCCAGGGTAACAGCAACCGGAGCCAGCCCCCGGGCACAATCGCGCTGGCGCGTCTGCGGCGAAGGGGCGGCCCGCGACGTCGGCCACTCCTGTAGGCCGCCGCCGCAGACCGCGGGGTCCGACGTACGAGGGCGCGCCACCGCATCCTACGGTGCGCACCATGAACTGGGAGTCCCTCGATCTAGGGACATTCGAGA
>JAHZJA010000593.1 GCA_022601155.1 Deltaproteobacteria bacterium
CTCATCGTCGGGATCCCAGGCCTGCGCTTGCTCGAACCTCAGGCCTGGATCATCGGCGAAGATTGCCGGTTCGACTTCCAGATGACCCGTCAGATACCACTCGAGGTCCACTATCCCGACGATGGGGACCGGAAATGCGGAATGTCGGCTCGTGGACTCGAGCATATGCGTAGGACGTTCGGTACCTTCATCAACCCGCGATTCTCTGGCAATCCCAAAGAGGCCTTTGGAGAGCTGCCGAAGACGCCCCTCGATCTGCTGATCGACCTGAAGAAGCGGATACGCAAGGAGGATCTCGACACCTGGGTGGAAGAGGTCGCCGCACTCACCGGTCTCAAACGGCATCTCGACGAGAACCCGATTGCACCAATGGCAAACAAGGCGGGTAGGGGCATGAGTTTGCAAGTCCCCGAGTTCACATGGAGAGACGTACTGACGGCTTTGGCTCGCAAGCAGGGAGACCTCCTCGAAGACTGGTCGCACAGTGGATTCGGCGATGAGGATTTCGGCTACGGAGCGCTGAGAAATGCCAAGCTGCTGAAAGGGCACGGAATCTTCGAAAATCGCAAGCCTGGTGGTAGTGGCAAAGGCATAGCGGAACGCATCGCGTACCTGCTGGGCGAGTGGAAGGCTCAACTACAACAGCCTCAGCAGGTGAGCCCATCGAACAGCGTGCCTGAGACGAGCCCACCCCCGACCAGTGATCGCGCCGACGCTCCCTCGTCCAGCGCTCGGCTCTCGCACACCGAAACTCCCACCCATTCCGACTCGACGTAAGCTCGCGTTCACCCGTCCGTTCTTCGGCAATGGTGCACGTACCCCGACTCGCGCTCGCCTCGATCCTCGCGGGATGCGGCGGCCCCACGATCACGTCGGTCGCCGACGACGGGGAGACCGCGGGTAGCGCGGGCATGATGCTCGAAGACCTGGGCCGCACCGATGACTTTCCCGACTGGCCGCCGGCCTACGACGGAGACCACGCGGTCGACGTCGGCGATGGCACGCTCGCCGACCAGCTGCTGGTCATCGGCGAGACCTCGCGTGGCCCGGTACATCTGTGGATGTATGCCCAGCGGCAAGGCGACACCCTCACCGGTGAGATCGCCGGGGCACAGTTCTTGGGCGGCCAGTGGCAACCCACCGAGACCCCACGACCGTTCACGGCCGTCTACCTCGCAGGATCCCGGTGGTTCTCCTTCGCGGTCGAATCGATCGCGCTGTCATCCCACCCCTACGGAGACGCGCCCCTGGTGGTCGATCTCCACCTTCTGGTCGGGATGTACGAAGACCAGCTGCTGTGCGGCGATGGAGAGTTCGATGGCCGCGTGGGCAACGACGTCCAGCTGCGGTACGTGGCCCGGCCACTCGCGCAGGTCGTCGACAACCCCTCGCCGCCGCTGGCGTGCCCCTGAACGGCGGCCCCGGATACCAGATCCGTCCGACGCCCCGCACTAGCCGCACTGGCCTCAGTTGACCGTGGGCAGCAGCGAGTAGTTCTCGGCGTACTCGAGCATCTGCACCACGAAGCTGTCGGGATACTCCACGCGCACGTCCGTGATCTCCCCATTTTCGATCACGGGCACCAGCCGCGGGTTCACGAAGCCCGCGTACGGGGCGATCTTCAGCGACTCGTAGCGCTGCAGCACTTGCTTGTGGATCGCCGGGTCGACCTTGACCCCGTAAGACTCCACCAGCGCCTTGCCGGCCTCGTAGTCGCCCTCGGACTTGATGCGCTGGACCTCGCGCAGAAGGTCGCCGAACAGCCCGCGCAGCTTGTCGTAGTCCCGCACCACGAAGTAGGTCTTGCCGTCGCGGTCGAGCTTCTCGATCACCTTGGCGGCCTTGCCCTTTTCGTAGACCCACGTGGCAATCATCTGGCGATTGCGCATGTGGGCCTCCTCGATGTCCTCACCCAGCTCGAGGCGGGCCAGCTGTACCATCATCCCGTTGCGGATGTAGTCGTCGTAGCCGGCCTTGCCCACGTCGAGGCTCGGCATCACGCCCATCTCCACCAGCTTGGGGTCGAGCATGAAGTACAGCGCCACCAGGTCGGCGCGCCCCTCCTCCAGGGTGGAGGCGTAGCTCTTGAGCGTCTCCTTGGGCGTGCCCACCCCCTTGCCCAGCGCCCCCGAGGCATGCCCGATGACCTCGTGCATGTCGGTGTGCAGCGTGTCGGCCAAGGCGTTGTGGGCCCGCGCCCGCGCGACCTCCTCGGGTGAGGCGGCAAACTCCTCGAGCACGCCCGTCTGCTTGCTCGACTCCTCGTAGGCCCGCACGATGTTGCCCAGGTTGACCGACTTGGAGCCGTGGTTGGCGCGGATCCAGTTGGCGTTGGGCAGGTTGATCCCGATGGGCGTGCTGGGCGACGAGTCACCCGCCTCCACCACCACCGTGATCACCTTGGCCGAGATGCCTTTGACGTCCTTCTTCTTGTAGGCCTCGGGGATGGACGAGTGATCCTCGAACCACTGCGCCTGCTTGCTGATCGCATCGATGCGCTTGCTCGCCTCCATGTCGCGGATGGAGACCACCGACTCGAACGCCCCGCGGTACCCGAGCGGATCGCCGTAGACCTCGATGAAGCCATTGACCACGTCGACCCGCGAGTCGGTGTCGGCGACCCATGCGATCGAGTACTCGTCGAAGGTTCGCAGATCACCGGTCTCGTAGAACTGGACGAGCTTGTCCAGTGCCTGGCGCTGGGCGTCGTTCTCGGCCACCGCACTGGCGCGCTCGAGCCACACCACGATCTCGGCGATCGCCGTGCCGTACATGCCGTCGACCTTCCACACCCGCTCGGAGACCTTGCCGCCCTTCTTGACCAGCTGCGAGTTGAGGCCGTGCGAGACCGGGGTCGCGTCGTTCTTGTTCGCCTTGCGGGCGTAGAAGCGCTCGGCGTCCTTCTGGGTGACGTTCTCACCGTAGTAGTTGGTCGCAGAGGCGCCGATCAGATCCTTGGACGAGTCGAGCTCGACGCGCTTGGCGTCGACCTCGGGATCGAACATCACCGGGCGCAGCGTGGCGAGCAGCTCGCTGACCTTCTGCCCCTTGGCCAGCGGCAGCTGGGCCGCCGTACTGCCCTCGACCAGCGTCGCGAAGTACTCGGCCGAGAACTCGGGGAGGAACTTCTTCATCGAGTAGTGGTGATGGATCCCGTTCGAGAACCACACCCGCTTGGTGTAGACCATGAACGCGTCCCAGTCGCTGCCCTCGCGCTTGCCCTGGTAGCTGCGGACCACCGCCTCCAGGGTGCGACGCACCAACAGGTTGTGACGATAGTTCTGGTCCCAGATGATGTCCCGCCCCGACAGCGCGGCCTGGTACAGGAAGTAGGCCAGCTGCTTTTGTTGCAGGGGCAGCTCGTCGAAGCCGGGAATCTGGTAGCGCAACACCCGAAGATCGGCGAACTGATCGATCTGCGTCGTAAACTCTGCGGACGCCGTGCCCTCGGTCGAGGCCGGGGTCTGGGCGGACACGGGCGGCGAGGTCTGGCCCGGAGGCTGCGTGACGGGCTCCGAGCCCTTGTTGCCTGGGCACGCGGTTGCGGACAGAGCCGCCATGACGACGAGGAGGCGAGGGAGCCTTCGCATGGCGGCTACGATGACGTAGCCCGGCCACGGCGGACAACCGCCCCGCGGGTGAGCCAGGCCGCACTCGGGCCGTCATACTCCGCGGTCCAGCGACGAGCCCGTGCCCTGGGCGACGCTGATCACGACAGGGGTCACCAACACGGCCGAGGAGAACGCGAAAACGAGCGATGCGCGCGGTCGCGGGATCGACCAGCCGGTCCAACCGCAGGAGCGCCTCGGAGTCGAGCAACGCTGCGGTCGAGCCATTCACCACAGCGTGCACGCCGTCCACGAGCCGAGCACCGACTCGATGCCCGGCCCGCCGTGCGTCGAGCTCTACAGCGCGGCCGCCCGCGCCTCGGCCCGTTCCCACATTCGAATGTAGCCCTCGGCGGAGCGGAACAACGGCTCGAGGTCGTCCTCGGAGACGGCATCGCGACGCGCGTCGTCGAGAAGCTCGGGGAGCATGCCAATGTGGACCATGCCCTCCATGTTGAAGTCGATCTGTCGGTCGGCCACCGAAGGCGCAGTGAACTCCACGTCGCCCGCGTAGGAACGGAACGGGTAGGTCACCGGGCCCTCCTGCTCCGTGGCGCACGCACCGTCGGTGAACCGAGGACCCGGCGCGCCCGCAAACCCATTGAGGTCGAACCCGAAGCCCTCGGCTGGATATCCGCCGTTGTCGGAGATGAGAGCGATGCGCTCTTGGAGGCGTCGGACCATCGCGCCCGGCTCGGCCTCACGACACCGACCAAGCCCGGTCTTGGAGACCCCGCCCAGCCGATACAAGCGACCATCGAAGTTCTCGCCGTGGGTGCCGGCCGCCGGGTAGTCGAACTGCTCGAGCATCTCGTACGCCCGCTGGAACGAGCGCCGCGGGAGGTGATCGACCTCGATGATCATGCCGCGCTCCATCATGCCCATGATGAGCGACTCGCCCAGCGGGGTCATGGTTGCGTTCTGGCAGAAATCTCCCTCCAGGGGTCCGTCGCCCAGCTGGCTGAGGAACGGGAACGCGGTGGTCAGCGGCTGGTCGGGGAAATTGCTGAAGTCGTTGGGCGGCGTCGACATGTACTCGTCGCGCGGCATGTTCAGCCCGCCAAAGGCGACGTCGCCCTTGTCGAACACCGAGGGCACATCGGCCGGGCAGTCCTCCGTGAAGTTGGACCAGTGCCCGCTGTTGAAGAAGTTCCCCACCTCGATGAATGCGCGGTCGCCATCGCCAGGCGAGAAGGCGTTGTCGTACTTGTGCACGGGAAACAGCGCCCGGACGCCGCGCTCGTAGTAGGCGTCGAGCTGCTCGGCGACATAGGTCTCGTCGCAGGTCGGGCCGCCCGGGCGCGGCACGGACGTGCAGTCGAACAGGTCGGAGGTCTCGATCCCGAGGATGACCGCCATGTTCCCCGCGGCGATCGCAGCGCGAGCCTCGGCCGGCGTCTGGACCACGCGGAAGAAGCCCTCGCCGGGGCCCCCCGACTGGGCATCGATGTAGCGCTCCATCTCGTAGGTCTCGTCGATGATGCGATCGACCGCAACCATGTCGTCGCAGGAGTACCGAGCGGGTTGGATCCCCTCCCCCACCGTCATGTGACAGATGACGGAGTTGGTGGTGGCGTGCTGCACCACCAACCGTAGCCCGGCCATGTGCGCGCGCTGGAGCCAGCGGTAGTACTGGGTCTGGTGCGTCGACCGGGAAGGCGCGGCGGGCCACTCGGTGAACTGCGGGTAGCCGTCGGTGACATGGTTGTCGGAGCTCAGCTCTCCCACCAGCAGGTCGGGGAGGATCCCGGCCAGATCGACGCCATCGGCTCCCGCGGCATCGAAGGCAAACCCGAAGAAGTCCTTGCGACCGTTCTCGCCGTGGGCGATCGAACAATCGGGGAGCGCGTGCTCGACTCCCAGGCGATGGAACGGAGCGCCGTGGAAGATGCCGCCCCCCCCGAAGGCGAAGTTGGACAGGATGTGCGAGTGGGTATCGACGATGCCGAACAGGTCGCCGTCGTCGAACTGGGTGAACGTGATCTCGCCCGAGGCGTCGAGGCTGAGCTCGGGATGCTCGGTACAGCCGGTCGCCGCCCGAAGCTCCAACACCATGGCCTCGGACTCCTCCACCAGCCCCCCGGCGCCGAGGTACTGGCCGGTCTTGCGGTGCTGCAGCTGATACTGCATCGAGTCCAGGGCCGAGGTCTGGAGGACCCACTCTGCGCCCGAGATATAGCTGTCGTCGACCAGCAGCGTGTCCGATTGCAGCGTCGTCTGGCGCAGCAACGGCCCGTCTTCGGGCGCCACATAGCCCTGGTTTTCGTCGTACAGCAGGTAGGTCGACAACGTCGACGGCTTCATGAACAGGCGCGACGCCCCCTCGGCCCCGACCGCGGCGAACTCGAAGCCGTCGCCCGAGGCGTTGGCCGCGAGCCAGTCGTCGCCCGCCTGCAGCGAGTAGCACCCGTTGGCAAACCGGTGGGTGTCCAAGATCGTGCCGTCGCTCTCTTGTTCATCCGTGTCGCTGGTCCCAAGCGGTACGGAATCACTCGAGCGACAGCCCATCCCCAACACGGCCGTAGCCACCACCATCAACGTAAGCCCGCGCATGCGGGCGCATCGTATCATCGCATCTGACGTTCGATCCGCGGCGCTGCCGGCTGCTGGCCACGAGCCAATGGTCGGCCCCCCTCCTCAGACCCGGCCGGCTCCGCGATACGGCGCCCGTGGGATGCTGGTCAGCCGCCGCCGCCGTGGCTCACGCAAGCAGCGTTGGGCCACGCGATGCACACGTTGTCGTACGTCGAGCCATCGACAGCGACGCACCTCGTCGACCAAGCCGGGCGCGACGTCGGGACGAGGCGAACAACAGCTGTCACATCGAGCATCCCGCGCTCGGCGCAGGGCTCCACGCAACGCAGCACCACGCGGCCGCCTCGCCACGCGCGGGTCGTGAACACCGTGCGTGGCGCGAGGCGACCCAGGTACTCGTCGTCCCAGCGGAGTCGGCGGTCGAGCTCATCGGAGGTCGCGAGCAGCTCCCGCCCCACCGGCGCGCCATCGACATACGTCGGCCCGACGCCACCCGCGGCGCGGTCCAGCGTGTCTGACTCGCGACCCACCCCGCGAGCACCTCGTCGTTTCGGCCGATGAGCCCTCGATGGTCAGCAGTGATGCTCGGCTTGCCGCGGACCAATTCCCTGCCGCAGTCCCCCCCACCGACAAGACCTCTTCCCCACGCCGAAGGAGCGAATCTTCGGGCCGTATCGTTTTTCTGCAATCGAATCGGATGGGCGCTCGATGTCCTCGTCGAATGTCGAAGGCCAACGTGTTTCCCGTGGCCGCAGCGATGCTCTTCGTTGCAGCCTGCTTCGCGCCCCCGACCGTGGATGCCGACACCGAGACCGGCGAGTCCAGCAGCGGTGCCGCCACGACCGGTAGCGTTCCCGACGACGCCAGCGGCCCCGGAACCACCGCCGGCCCTCCCGATTCCACGGCGGACGGAACGGGTGGCGGCTCCACCTCGACCGGCTCCGTCACCACCTCCGACTCGACCACCACCGCGGAGGACTCGGGCTCCGCGGGTTCGGACACCAACCCCACCACCACCGGGCCCGAATGCCCGGCCGGCGTATTCGACCGGTCGCAGTTCGACGCCGCTTGCTTTGTGTGAAGGAACGACGATGCACCACCACGACGAGATCGAACGCAGAATTGCCCGCCTCGAGAGGCTCCAGCCCCGCACGCGACAGCGACGTCGTCCCGGGCGTACTGCCGCGCTGGGCGGCTTGCTGTTGGTGGCCGGGCTGCCCCTGGTCGCCCACACCTATCCCGACGCCCCCCACGCCTTCCAGGCCGGAGACCCGATCTCCGCCGCCGACATCAACGACAACTTCCAGCACGCGGTCGACGGTCTGACCCTCCTCGAGGACCGGGTGATCCCGGTGGGCTCGGTCGTGGCGTGGGCCGGCGGCGCCAACCCGCCGCCGGGCTGGCTGTTGTGCGACGGCACCGAGTACCAGAGCGCGGCCTATCCCCAGCTGTCCGCAGCCATCGGCTCCGCCCACGGCGGAGACGGAGCGACGACCTTCTTCACACCAGACCTCCGAGGACGGTTCTTGCGAGGCGTCGATATGGGCACCGGCCGCGATCCAGATTCGGGCTCGCGAACGCAACCGCAGGAGGGCTCGGGTAACTCGGCGGACCTGGTTGGCTCGGTGCAGAGCCATGCCTTCGCCGCCCACACCCACGGTACTGCGATCAACTTCCCCAACAACGCTCCGGGCCCGGGGACGTTCGGCTCGGGCAGCCAGGGCGTGTTCGCCGAAGTGATGATCGCGCTGGGCGTGGGGAACGTCGACGCGCAGCGATCATCGATGGAGGGCGGCAGTGAATCGCGCCCCGTCAACGTCTACATGCACTTCATCATGCGCGCACAGTGAGCCCGTGCGCGGCAGGGCCACCCGGCGGCATCACACCCCGCGGCGCGCCGTCATCGACGAGCCGCGCTTGCGATGCAGACCCCGTCGACCTGGCTCAACCGGTCACGTGCTCGACCGGTCCACGCCGGTCGCTGACCGTCTCGCCGCCCTCTCGGATCCGCACGCGCGTGCCCATGTCGCCCTCGTCCTCGTAGACGTCGACCCAGCCGTCACGCGGGTGGGGACCGGTCAGCGAGTAGACGTGGGCCGCATCGCGGGGCGAGAGGTTGACGCAGCCGTGGCTGATGCGGAAGCCGAAGCGGTCGTGCCAGTAGGCCGAGTGCAGCGCGATGCCGCCGTGGAAGTACTGGACGTAGGGGACCGCCTCGACCGCGTAGGGGTCGGCCGCCCCGGGGGCGCTGCTCATGCTGCCGAACGCCTGCTTCTTGTTGATGCGAAACAGGCCGCGCGGGGTCGGCCCCTTGAGGCCGCTGGAGATGAGCGTGGTGTAGATCGGCGTGACCCCCTGCATCACGGTGAGCACCTGCTGGTCGAGCTCGACGTCGATCCAGATCTCGTCGGCGCCCAACGTCTCGTCTTCGAGGTCCAGCACGGGCTCGAACCGTCGGATGTCGCCAGCTCGCACGAAGCCACCGCCGGTCAGCGCGTAGTAGGTGCCGCTGGCGGCCTTCACCGGCTCGGGCTGCACGGCGATCTCGGCGTGGTACTCGAGGACGGAGTGGATGGCCCGGGGGACGTCCGGGTCGACGGTGGTCGACGCGTAGACCTTGGTTTCCGGCCAGTGCACCGTCCACGCCAGTCGCACGCTGTCGGCGACCGGAGCTTCGGCCAGGTCATGGCCCTCGAAGCGGCTGGGGCGGAAGCGCTGAAGGTCGCGCTCGGGCATCACACGGCCGCGCTTGTCGACCAGCATCACCTGACCACCGACCTGACGCCGACCGACGAAGGCGAAATCCCGGCCGGGAGCGGTGATGATCCGGGGCTCGTCGCCCGCACGGTAGCTGGCCATCGACGACCAGCGCCGCGCCGACTCGCCCTTGCGCGTCTTGGCGAACAAGAACGGCATGGGATCGCCACCGCGAGTGACGGGCATGGTCCGCGGAGCCCGGGTGGCCTTGCGCGACTTCTCGAGGCAGACGAAGCCGCCGTTGCCGATGTCGGCCCAGCCCTTGCCGCCACACTTGCGGCCTTCGACCAGCTCGAACACCTCGAACGACTCGCCCATCGGGATGCGAGCCCGCAGCGGCGCGCGATGATCGGGCGCCACGCGAACGATGAGTCGCTGCCGCGCGGTGCGAGCCTCGATGGGCTCACGGTCGGCGGGAAGCGGCTGGGCCTCGACCTCGACCTCGGGCACCGGGGCGACCGCGACGGAGCTGAGATGTCCGGTGGGCGCGGGGACCTGCTCGGTGGCGACGGCGGTGGGGGCCTCCGCATGCCGGGTCATGCTCATGGCCGCGGGCGCGGGCTTGGAGCGCTCGGAGAAGTCTTCGACGCTGGCCTCGGCCTCCACGCTGGTCGATGACGCGACGACCTCATTGCAGCCAGGAGCGAAGGCGAACAGCGCACAAAGCGCGGATCCCAGGGCCAACCCTGATCGCGCCGAGAATCGCTGTCGGCCCTTCTCCTGCCCCCTGTTCGTCTCGTTCATCGGCTGCGTCGGCACCTTTGCTGTGGCTCGATTCCCGGGAACTGCGCCGTGGCGCTTGTAGGTTCCGGGATGACAACGACCCACGTTCACTTAGACGCAGCTTGGGCCTAGATATTGCGCTTTCAAGTTGACATCGCGGGGCTGAGTATGATTCCGAAGACTCACATCGCCCAGGTGACCACTGCAGTAGCCAGGGGCCGCCGCCCCCCCAACGCGCTCCGGAGGCCGAGATCGGACCAGCACGGGCATCGACCCTCGGCGCGGGGCGAGGACGCCCGCCCCCACCGTGCCCAGGTGGCTACTGCGGTCGTCACCCCGCCTTTTTTCCCCGCCGTGCTGCCGTCTCGGTGCAACGGTGGTCCAACGCGGTGGCATCCGCGGATCGCGATGAGGCGCGATGAGGAGGGGATCTCCCGATGCCCTGTCGTCCACCCCCAAGTCCGGCCCGAGACCCCGGATCGCGCCGCACGAGACCTCTCGTCAGGGCCGGCGAAGGCCATCCGGGTGGCCCTCCGTCCAGGTCGTGATCAACCCGGAGGCGTCACGACGTTGTCGGTCGGGGGCGCGCTGGGAGGCGCCGCGACGTCCGTCGGCGCAGCTTCGGCTGGCGGGGTCGCGATGTCTGTCGGCGGCGGCGAGTCACCCGGCGGGGCAGCGACGTCGGTCGGCGGTGGCGAGTCACCCGGCGGTGCCGCGACGTCGGTCGACGGCGGCGGCGAGTCACCCGGTGGTGCCGCGACGTCCGACGGCGGCGGCGAGTCACCCGGTGGTGCCGCGACGTCCGTCGGCGGTGATGCATCGCCGGGCGGAGGCGCGACATCCGTCGGCGCTCCCTCGCCCGGTGGTGGAGGATTGGACGGCAACGGAGCGGTGCGCGGGACCGGCTCGGGCTCGGACACCGACTCCGACATCGGATTGCTGGCTGGCGTACGTCGAGGGGGCGGAGCGGCACGCTCGTCTCGCGCCCGACGCTTGCGCTCGCGTCGGGACTTGCCACCGCCGAAGGCCAAGACCAACCCCAGCTGGGGGCCCCAACGAAACGAGCACAGATCGAGCAACAGCGCCGAGCCCTGCGGGTCGCTGGGAACGTAGGTCAGGGCTTCGTTGCAGCGCTCGGTGGGAAACAGACCGGAGAACCCCACCCCGGCGTTGAGATACAGCGGACCGCTGATGTTGACGTACAGCCCAGGCCCCGCCACCCACTGACCGAACGTGCCCGCGCCGTGGTTGAAGAACACCGGGCCGGCACCCCCATAGACGTACGGCGAGAACCGACGGCTGCGAAAGAACACATACTGGAGCGTCGGCGTGATGTCGAAGATGTTGTTGGGGAGCTGGTCTTCGATGCCGGGGAAGCGGTTCTTGAACGCGCTCTTGTACAGCAGCACGGTGTCCGAGAAGCTCAGCCCCGCCGAGAGCCCGTTGATGATGTAGTAGCTGAAACCGAGGCCAAAGCTCAGGTTGGCGACGTCGCTGAAGAACCCCCCGGCTCCGAACCCGAACGTCGGGACCAGGGTCCCCTTGCCCCACGGTCGATCGTCGCGGCGGGGCGGCGGCTCGGCTGCGGCTCGAGCCGCCGAGGACCCGGCCATCGCCGTTGCGAGCACCAACGCCCCCACCCCCCCCGGCCGACGCGTACGTCGACGCCTCCGCCCCAAGCGACAGGACGGGGCAGGCACGACGTGCGAGGGCTGGTCGGGCATCGGTCCATCGTCAAATAGCCGCGGCCGGGAATCAACTCGTTCGAGGGCCTCGCGACCTACGAGGTGACACGGACCCCATATCTGGTGGTGCTCCCGGCGTCGGCCCGGTCGCGGCGCCCATCCCGGCTGCCGTAGGATGGGCCGATGACCGGGCTTCTCGATCGATCGGCAATGAATCTGGCGCGGATGGTTCGCCAGCGGGAGGTCTCCCCCGTCGAGCTGGTCGACGCCCACATCGCCCAGATCGAAGCGGTCAACCCCTCGCTCAACGCGGTGGTCGCCATGCGGCACGAGGCGGCCCGCGCTGGAGCACGCGCGGCAGAGCAGCGGGTCATGGATGCGACCGATCCCGAGTCGTTGCCACCGTTGCTCGGGCTGCCCTACTCCACCAAGGAGTACATCATGGCGGAGGGCATGCCGCTGACGGCTGGGGTGTGGTCGCGACGAGGGCAGCGAGCCGACCACGATGCGACCACCGTCGCCCGGCTGCGCGATGCGGGCGCGATCTTGGTCGCGATCACCAACGTCCCCGAGGGCGGGCTGTGGATGGAGACCTACAATGATGTCTACGGGCGCACGGTCAACCCGTGGTCGGTCGAGCACACCGCCGGGGGCAGCAGCGGGGGTGAGGGCGCGATCGTGGCGGCGGGCGGGGTGGCCTTTGGCCTCGGTGCAGACGTGGGCGGCTCGATCCGGATCCCCGCTGCGTTTTGCGGAACCGTGGGGCACAAGCCGACCGGGCGCTTGGTCCCCAACACCGGGTTCTGGCCCCCGGCCGGGCAGGGCGATCTGTCGGCGTACCTCGTGTGCGGACCCCTGACCCGACGCGTGGAAGACGTGATGCCCATCCTTCGCGCGCTGGCGGGGCCCGACGGCCACGACGTGGTCGTCCGCCCCTGGGACCTGGGCGAGCCCGATGACATCGACCTGCGAGACGTGACCGTCTACCCCGTCCCGAGCAACGGGTTCGTGCGCGTCAGCGAGCACTATCGCCGCACCATCGAGGAGACGACCGAGGCACTGCGCGCCCGCGGAGCTCGCATCGCGACCCTCGACGCTCCCCGCATGAAGAAGGCCTTTCCGATCTGGGCGGCGATGATGGCGACCGGCGGCGGGCCGCCCTACGCCGAGGTGCTGGGCAACGGCAAGAGCTTCTCCGCCATGCGTGAGCTGCTTCGACTGCCGCTGGGTCGTTCACGGCACACCCTCCCGGCCGTGGTCATCGCGGCGGCCGAGGCTCTGACCGCCCGGTTGCCGGGAACCGTCGACTCCGCCGTGGCCGACGGCCGCGCGCTGCAGGCCGAGCTCGAGGCGGTCCTCGGTCCGCGCGGGGTGCTGCTGCATCCGCCGTACTCCCGCCCCGCTCCTCGCCACTACCGTCCGTTGCTGACCCCGCTCGACTTCGTGTGCACGGGGCTGTTCAACGTGCTCGAGCTGCCCTCGACCGTGGTGCCCACCGGGTTTTCGCCCGAAGGCCTTCCGCTGTCGGTCCAGGTGATCGGTGCCCGCGGCCACGACCACCTCACCGTGGCGGTCGCGGGGGCGCTCGAACAGGACTTTGGGGGCTGGAAGCGGGCCCAACCCCACGGAGCGGTGCCCGCCCGCTTCATCGGCCCGGACTCGCTGCTCCAGCGCCCATGACGGCCCGTTCGCGGCCAGACCGACGCGGGCGTTTGGGCCTTGGCGAACCCCTACCCAGTGGGCCATCATGGAAAACCGAGGCCTAGACGATGAGTACGCGGGCGAGCGACGAGCATCGACAACGCTTGGTGGACTTCCGACAGCGACTCCACGCCGAGGGCGATCTCGAGATCGAGCCCAGTCGCGACGATCCCACCAAGAAGGTGGACGAAGACGCGGCACCGCTGGCCGAGATGAGCCAGGTGATCGCGTCCAGCCGCAATCGCGCCCGCACCCAGCAACTCCAGCAAATCGAGGCCGCACTCCGCCGGTTGGAAGAAGATCCCGAGGACTTCGGCCAGTGCGAGACGTGCGACGATCCGATCCCGCCCCGACGTCTGGAGCTCATGCCGTGGACACGGCTGTGCATTACCTGTCAGTCAGAGCGTGAGAGTGATGGGCCGTCGGGCGCATCGCGCAAGCACCTGACCGACTACCGTTGAGCCGCAATTGCGGCGGCCCAGGGCCGTCCACAGTGGAGACACCGCACGTTTTGGTGATCCTCCCATTGCCCATGAGCCGCGATTCGAACGGGCTCGGCACTACTGCCATTGCATCGCAATGCGATTGGTTTGCGACCTCTGCCGGCAATCCCCGTCCTTTTGGACGTTGGTGTTCGGTAGCCCACCACCTTGGCTGCCAATGTCGTGAAGAATGCGCGAGCGGGTTACCCCGTCCCAGAGTTTCTACTGGTACGCCGCTGCGATCCGTCGGAGGATGACGGTGGGGTTGAATCGGAGGTTTTTGGGTCCATGTACGGAAAACATCGTTGGACGATCGCGGCGAGTGTCGCGCTAGGAATGGCATTCACCGCAGCGCCGGCCTCGGCAGAGGGTCCTGTCGGGCCTGATGGCGAGGCAGACGACACGCCGCGCGGGACCTACATCAGGGTGTTCGATGCGCCGCTGGTCGAGGACACCAATCCTCAGCTCGGCGGCGCTCCGCACCTCCTGTTCCTCCAGCGATGCGAGGGCGGCCTGAACATCTCCCCCGGAAACGGCGGCTCGGTCGCCAACCAGTCGGGAATCATCGGCGGCAACATCAGCCTGCCACCGTTCCCCTTTGGCGACGGTGCGTGGAACGACGTCGTCGATCGAACGCGGAACATCTTCTCGCCGTTCAACATCACCGTCACCGACGTCGATCCGGGCAACACCCCGCATGACGAGGCGGTGGTCTGTGGTGCGGCTGGCGACGCTGGGTTCCCCCAGGGCGTAGGCGGCGTGGCGCCGTTCACCTGCGGCATCATCAACAACCCGATCACGTTCACGTTCCCCGAGGCGCTGGGCAACAATCCTCAGCTCATCGCCGAGGTCATCGGCCAGGAGGCTGCGCACGCATGGGGACTCGACCACGAGTACCTGTGCCAAGACCCGATGACGTACTTGTCGGGGTGCGGTCCCAAGACCTTCCAAGACATCGACGCACAGTGCGGCGAGTTCAGCCCCCGCGCCTGTGACTGCGGCGGCGCCACCCAGAACTCGTACCAGCACATCCTCGATGCCTTCGGCTCGGCGGTTCCCGACACGCAGGCGCCGACGGCAGCCATCGTCACGCCTGGCGACGGCGATGTGTTTGCCCCCGGGGCCTCGTTCGAGATTTCGGTCAACGTGGCCGACGACGTGCAAGTGGCCGAGGTGACCCTGTACGTCAACGGCTCTCCCGAGAGCGTCGACGACAGCAACCCGTTCGGCCCGTGGCCGGTCACCGAGATCCCCGAGGGGACCTACGAGTTCTACATCGATGCCGAAGACACCGCGGGCAACGTGACCACGAGCTCCGTGGTCACCGTGCACGTCACCGCTGACGGCGAGCCTCCCCCCCCGGGTGGCGACGACGATGGTGGTGGTGACGGCAACGGCGACGGAGGTGGCGGCGACGGTGCGGGTGACGGCGGCGGCGACGGTGCTGGTGACGGCGGCGGCGACGGTGGCGGTGGCGGAGCCGATGGCGGCGGCGCCCTTCCTCCTGGCTACAGCACGGGCTTCGAGCCCGACGACGCCAGTGCCTCGGGCTGCGACTGCAAGACCGGCGGCTCTCCGCGCGGCGGTATCGGCTTCGGACTGATGCTCCTGGGCCTGCTGGGCCTTCGCGCCCACGGGCGTCGACGTCGAGCCTGACCCTCGCCCCTGCGGCTGACGACGAGCCCGAGCGCCACCCGGCGTTCGGGCTCGGCTCGTTTCAGGGCCCTCGATAGCGCAGCCACATGCGGACCATCGTTCGCGGGCACGATGGATCGTCGACGTAGCGGGTGCGGTGATGCGCCACCCGCCAGTTGTTGACCCACAGCATGTCACCCGCCCCGAGACGGAAGCGCAGGTGATGGTCCGCCCGTGCGAGCTGATGGTCGAGCACGTCGAGCGCCTCCAGATAGCGCGCAGGCAGAGGTTCGCCCGCTCGCGCGTGGCCACGCTCGATCCAGTACCGCATGTACCGCAGTCGCAGCGCCCTGGTGCCGCAGACGGTGAAGGACCGCGAGAACACGGGAAAACGGTTGGCCCGCAGCGACTCGAGTCCTCCGTCGGTTTCGGGGGTCACGATGTCGCGCAGCACGGGCCGGTACAGCTGCTCGAGCAACCCCGGCTCGTGTTGCCGCATCCACTCGTGACAACGCAGCACGTTGCTCACGAACGAGTCGCCTCCCGTGACGGCTGGCTGCTGGCACAGCAATCCCACGACATCCACGTGCGTGGCGCTGCGGCTGCTGTCGGTATGAAAGCCCGTGGAAGCCCGCGTCATCGAGACGGGGATCGCCTGGTTTCGGTAGGAACCGCCGCGATCACAGACCTCGTACAGCACCCCGTACGACCCGGTCGGCTCGCCGAGCATCGTCCCCAGCAGCTGATAGACAGCCTTGCGTTCTCCGTGGGTGAGCGCCATGTCGCTCAGGCCCGTCACCACCACGAAGCCCTCCGCGTGGTCGAGGCGGGATCGAATGCTCGCGACCAACAGCCGCGTCGCAGCCAGCGTGGGGTCGGTCAGGATCGGCTCGACGGTGCCC
>JAHZJA010000594.1 GCA_022601155.1 Deltaproteobacteria bacterium
CGCCGCCACCAGCCCGTGCGCGCACACGGACACCACGAGCGCCACCATCCTCATGGCACCTCGAACTCGAGTACGAACAACCCCGGCGCCTCACCATCGGCGGGGTGCTGTCGCGCGTCGAACTCGAACAACGTGCCGCCCGCCTCCGCCGTGACCTCCTGCCCCTGCTGCACCATCGCCGTGAAATTGACCGCCGCCTGACCACATGCCGAGAACAGCTGCGCATACACGCGATAGCGACCGGCCACGGGCTCGACGGGCCAGACCACGTTCTCGCGGTTGCGGAGGTCGAGCCGACACTGCTGGTTGGAGTCGTACTCGAAGTACGGACCCTCCATCCATGTCTCGTCGGTGGGATCGGGCACCATCGGCGGCTCGTAGCCGTTGATGTTCTTGGGGCCGACCACGGTGCCATCGGGCAGCTCGACATGCAGGTCCAGATCGACCGCCGCATCCCAGCCCAGCGAGATCAACTGGCGGGCAGGGGGAACGTCGGGCAGCACCACGAAGCTCGTCTCCGTCACCGGGCCATGGCGCCCCTGGCCGTCCACGGCCTGCAGCCGAACCGGAAGTCGATCGCAACAGATGCTGTGTGACAACTCGAGCGACGCATCCCACAGCAGCTCGTTGGTGACCACGAAATCGAAGCCCTTGGGCGCGACGATCCAGTGGTCGGCATCGCCGACGGCTTGTACGTGCAGCGCGATCCCTCCGGGGCCCAGACGCCCGCCGAGCGCCACCGAGGCCTCCCCCCTCCGCACCTCCGCCTGTGGCCGAACCACCTGGCTGACGACTGGGCCGCCTTGGTCGTCGGCCAGTCCCCCCTCGACCAGCTGCGCGCCGCTGACCCGCAGCTGGAGGTCGAGGCCCGGCCCAAGGCGCGACGGCGCGGCTTCACACCCGACTCCGGCCACGCCGGCGAGCACCGCAGCGCCGATCAACCCTCGGGGCCTCATCGGAACACCACCTCGGCCCGCAAGCGCAGGGTGTCGTTGGGCAGACGATCGGGGCGACCACGCTCGTCTCGACCCAGGGAGTTGTCCTGGCGTTGGTACTCGACGAGCAATCGCGCCTGGATCGACTCGCCCTGGTGCAGATACGCCGCGACCGAGCCCGTGAGGGTCTGAAACTTGCGGCGGGTGATCACGACGGTGCCGTCGAACGGCTCCAGTGCATCGAGATCGGGCCGGTAGTCGTCGTAGCGCACGCCGACGGTGGCGTGCCGCGTGAGCTGCTGGGTGAGCCCCACGTACCAGCCGATGCCCCGTTGGTCGCGGCCCAGCAGCACGGGGTCGGCGATCGCCAGGGCCCGGTCCAGGTTTTGGCCCACCGCAAGCTCGGCGTAGAGCATCAGCTCGCCCACCCGGGGAATCGCGGCGCGCAGCTGGGTGTCGGCCCCCAACCCCCAGCGTCGAAAGTCGGATGAGGCCCGTCCCGCCGAGCCCGCCACGGGAATGAGCTCGGCCACGGTCACCCGACCGTCTTCATTGAGGTCGACCCAGTCGAAGGAATCCTTGGTGGGAGCGGTCCCGGCACTGAAGCCACGCCCCGAGAGGAATGAGAACCCAATCGCGGCATCGAGCCACGACAGCGCCTGGCCTCGCAGGTGCAGCCGCCCCGCGTAGTCCTTGGCGGCGTTGGGATCGCGGTACCCAAATCCGGGTGCCCCCACCGGCTGACCGTTCTGAACGGCCACGATCCACCGCAGCGCCCACACCTGACCCGACAGCGACGCGCCCACATCGAACAGTCCGGGGACGAACGCGTGGGACACCTCGGTGCGCTCGCCGAAGAAGCGCTGGGCATCGTTCTGATCGTGGATCTCGAAGCCAAACGGCACCCGCAGCAACCCCGCACGCAGCTGCACCCACGGCGGAGCACCAGCCTTGCCCGGAAGCTGGGCATGCACATCGAAGGCCGCCGGTCGGACCGATCCCCCGTTCGAGAACAGCTCGGCCGATGCCGTCGCGCCCACGTAGCGCCAGTCTGCATCCAGGCCGAACCGGGCGTTGCGCAGCACGAACGCGTTTTCGTTGAGCGGTGCTCGGTCCCCCGCCGACAGCTCGTCCTCCGAGATCTGCCGACGCAGATAGTCGACCTGGATGAACCCGCCGACATGGACGTGCTCGGACAGCGATTGCAGCGCGGACCGGGGCGTCGCCGTGGCGATGGGCTGTGCATCCAGGGGCGGACCCGCGACGACTTCGGACGCAGATGCCCCGACCTCCACGGGCTCGGTGACGCCCGGCGACACCGCGCCCCCGGGACGATCGACGGCCGCACCAGTTCCCGTAGCGTCGAGGGATGGCTCGTCGACCTCGGCCGCGGAGGGTTCCTCCTTCGTGTCCCCGTTGCTCGTCGTCGAGGGTTGGTCCCGCGGCTCACCAGCCTCGGGCTGTCGCTCCGTCTGAGCCGAATCGGGCTCGGGCGCGTCAGGCTCCGGCGTCACCTCACCGGTGTCGGGCGGCAGCGACTCCTGCCGCCCGTCATCGGGTTCGTCCTGCGGCGGCGTGACGTCGGCAACCTCGTCGATCTCGATCTCCTCGAAGTCGGGCTCGGGTTGGGGCTGCCGCACCGCGGCCCGGGCCGTGGTCGACCCGAGCAGCATCCACGACAGCGGCACCGCCATCGCCAGTGCGTTCAACCGTGCGCCCATCGCTTCCCGTAGGTCAGGGCAAGTCGAGCGGCCCCGCGGCACCTGGATGCTGCGGCACCTTGACGATCGCCTCGACGTCGGGTCCCACGGGCGCGTTGAGCAGCGCCCCCATCTGCGCGTCGACCCCTTCGGGGTCGCACATCGCCTCGGTCCCATCGGTGGTCCCCTGCTCCCCGTCGGCGCCAGCTTCGTCCTCGTTGCAGCCGGGCCCCGCCAAGAGGGTCCCCAGCAGCGCCACGACCAATCCCATCGTTCGGTACTCGTTCATCGTCGTCCGTCCTTTGTCCATCACCGAGACTCGCAGTACCCGAGGCGACACGATCCCTCGCCGCACTCGTCGTCAGTCGAACACTCCGCGCAGCCGCTGGCCACACCGTTGCTCTCGAGAAAGAAGCAGTCACAGGGCGCCGGGTGATCGAACGAAGCCATCGGCCCGCCATCGACCTCCCGAGCCACGTGCATCGCACAGGTGGGGATGTTCCCCGTGCCGATCACCGCCTCTGCCACGCCCAGCGCCTCGATGCTGTCGACGCCCGTCATCAGGTCGATGAACCGTTGCGCGCGCGCTGCCGCGACGTCGCCGTTGGCGGACACCGTCGCTCCGGCCGCGTCGGTGCGGACGATGTAGCGAAGGTTGGTCCAGATGGGGTAGTGGCCGTCGCGGACGTTGAGCTTGTCGCGCGAGGTCGACGTGGAATCGGGAAAGATCGCGCCAAAGCAGTTGTTGAACGGCTGAAACGCCAGGACCCGCAGGTCGTTGAGCGCCGCCTCCCACTTGCTGCTGTTGAGGATGCCGATCACGGTCTCCGCGTTGCCAGTGGCGTTCTCGGCGATGATTGCATCGCGAACGTCGCCCGAGCCCTGGTGACCACGCAGCGCCCCGTTCCACTGGGTGCCCGAGATCCCGATATTGGCCCCGATCGTCAGCTGCGTACTCGACCCGGGGTTGCGGATGAACACGAAGTCGGGGTTGGTCCACGGCGCCACCTCGCGCTCGGGCTCCCCGCCAAACTTCATCAGGTAGTAGGCCTCGGTGGCCGTGATCGCGGTCTGGGTGGAATTTCGCGGGACCACGAAGCCCAACGTCTCCACATGGCTGGGGTACTCGACCAGCTCGGCTGCGGGTTGCTCCCCGCCCAAGCAGGTCACGCCCCCCACGTCCATCGCCGACAGATCCGACAGCACGTCCCCCACCACCGGCATGTCGCAGGTCTCCTGCGTCCCGTCCGGTAGGTAGTAGATGCCGGTCCCCGTCAGCGGCATCTGCTGGCGGTGGATGTCGTACGAGATGCACGACGACAGCGGCACGTGGACGATCGTCATCTGGTCCTCGCCCACCTGGGCCTCGTCGGCCAGCACGGGGGCGACCTCGGCCAGGAGTGATTCCAGCAATGTAGTCGCCGGAAAGAAGACCGGGTTGGTCAGCTCCGTGCATTCGATCGCCGCGGCGGGCGAGGGGGTCCCCAACAACACACCAGCGATCGCCAGCGGCACGGTCGCGGACGCGACAGCAGTACGCTCGAAGAACATGAACTCAATCTCCTGCCCGTGCTCCTAGCAAACTCTCGGCTCGAGTCTCAACTACGGGCTCGCTCACTGCTACCCGGTCGATGCATGGGCACACTCGTATCGACGGATCGAATGAAAGAGACAGCGGCCCATCACCATGTATGCTCCGCCGAGTCGACATGAGACGTCATCGCTTCACTCGATATCGAAGTGCGGTGGTATCGAGGCGATCGATGCTCCAGGCCATGGGTCTCGGGGCCATCACCGCATCGCTGAGCACGGGTTGTGGCGCCGCGAAGGCCCTTCCCTTCCGCTTCAGCGGCATCCCCGATGCCGACAAGGACCAGCTGGCTCGTCGCTACGAGGTGGTCGCCCAACACCTGTCCACGGCCCTCGGACGCCCCGCGCAGTATGTCCACGTGCCCGACTACACCGCAGCGGTCACGGCCCTGGCCGCCCACAAGATCGATGCGGCGTGGCTGGGTGGCGTGACCGCGGTGCAGGCCGAGCAGCGATCCCCAGCGGGGGTGCGGTACGTGGCCGCCAGGGCCGCAGACCTGCAGTTTCGCAGCTACTTCGTGGCCAACCGGTCATGGGTGGATCGCGGGACGCTGCGTGAGCGAGACGATCGTAGCCCGCAGCCGCTCGCTGATCTGGCCGCGCTCGCCCCCGTGTTTGCTCGGGGGCGACTGTCGTTCGGCGCCCGCAGCTCGACCTCGGGGCACATCATGCCGCGATGGTTCCTCCAGTCGGAGGCGGTCGGGATCGACCCGCGCACGGGCTTCGCCGGACCGCCCATGTATCAGCTGCAGGGTGGCCACTCGGCCACGCTCGCGGCAGTGGCCAGCGGTGCCGCCGACTTCGGGGTCGTCAACTTCAACGCATGGGAATCGGCCGACGCCGACGTCCGTGCGGCCGCCCCCGTGGTGTTCGTGACCCCGACGTATGTCGACTACTGCTTCGTGGCCCATGGTTCGTTGGCCGAGACCACGGTGCAGGCGCTGCGCACCGCGCTGGTCGACCTCGACCCCCAAGACCCCCGGGACCGCGAGGTCCTCGCGGCATTCTCGGCGGAGTCGTTCGTGGCCGCGCAACCCGAGGGCTGGGACCAGATCCGCAGCGTGCTCCAGACGCTGGAGCAGGACGGCAGCCTGGGATGACCACCGCGTCGTTGCGCGCGGTGACGGTCGACTTCGGCAATGGCCGAGGCCTACGCGAGCTGAACCTCGAGCTGGACCAGGGGCAACGCGTCGCACTGCTGGGTGCCTCGGGCGCGGGGAAGTCCACGCTGCTGCGAGTGCTCGCCACCGCCCTACCGGCCCAAGCGGGAACGGTCGAGATCCTCGGGACCCCCACCCGAGGATTGTGGGGCGCGGCCCTTCGTCGACTGCGCCGTGAGGTGGGGCTGATGACGCAGGCCGACAACCTGGTGGAGGGTCTGTCGGTGTTCCACAACGTGACCATGGCCAACCTCGGACGGTGGTCGACGTTCCGCAGCCTCACCGCATTGGCGTGGCCTCGACGCGCGGACGTAGCCGCGGCCCGGCAGGCGCTGGCCCGCGTGGAGCTGGAGACCCGACTATGGGATTGGCCGCAGCACCTGTCGGGTGGCGAGCGGCAGCGGGTGGCCCTGGCCCGACTACGGCTGCAGTCACCACGGCTGTGGCTGGCGGACGAGCCCACCGCAGGCCTCGACCCCCGCCTACGCCGCGCCTTGCTCACGCGACTGCTCGCGGAGGTACGAGAGGCCGAGGCCACCGTCGTGGTGTCTGTGGACGACGTGGCGCTGATCGACGAGGGCTTCGACCGCGTGGTCGGCCTGCGCGACGGCCAGGTCGTGTTCGATGGCCTCCCCCGTGAAGCCGACGCGGCGACGCTGTCCGAGATCTACGCCGCATGATCGAGCGCTCCGACAGGCACCGCTCCACACGCATCCTCGTGGTGGTGCTCGGCCTCGCCGGGCTGGCGTGGCTAGCCTCGGGTGCAACCCTCGCCCGTGCGACCGCCCCGGGGGTGCTCGACCGCCTGTTCGCGCTGGTCTCCGCCTTCGCACACCCGGCCCTCGATGCCTCGACGCTCCAGCACGGCCTTCGGCTGGCGGTGGAGACGATCGCGGTGGCCACCTGGGGCACCGCACTGGGAGCGGCCGCGGGTCTGGTCGCCGCGGTGCTCGCCAGCGATCGCATCGCCCACCGCCCGCACCAACCTCGCCGCTGGTGGAGGCGCGCCCGGGTGGAGCTGGTCCGCGCCGGGCTCGACGTGCTGCGAGCGATTCCCGACTTCGCGTGGGCTCTGGTCGCACTCGTGTTCGTGGGGGCCGGTCCCGTCACGGGGATCATCGCCATCGCGATCAGTGTCACGGGGATACTCGGCAAGACCTACAGTCAGCTGCTCGACGCCACGCCGCCCGCTCGGGTCGAGACCGTCGAAGCGACGGGCGCTCCGCGGCTGGTCGTCGCGCTGTGGGGGCACATCCCGGCCGCCTCGGGGGCGATGCTCTCGTACACGCTGCTCCGCCTGGAGTGCAGCATGCGCAACGCCTCGGTGATCGGCATCGTCGGCGGAGGAG
>JAHZJA010000595.1 GCA_022601155.1 Deltaproteobacteria bacterium
CTGACCCTCTCCAGCGGAATGCTGCGGGCGTTGAAGCCGATGACCCCGTTGGTCACCACCACACGGGAGCTGGTCACCCAGTAGTTGTGCTTGGCCACCGATGCCCGCACCACCAGATAGATGATCGGCAGCAGCAACAGTCCGACTCCGGTGAGCCCGAGCACGATCGCCGCCGTCAGCATCTGATAGCGAAACATCCGGTCGCGCTGCGGCTTGCCTTCGACGAGGACCTTCTCACCCTCCATCAGAGCAAGGCCAAAGCGCTCGTCGAGCATGGCGCCACTGGTGGTCTGTGCCGCGGTCGCCGAAGCGGCCGTCGTGGGGGTGTTGGTGGCGGTGGTCGGGACCATCGTCAGGGTGTTCATCGTCACGGTGTTCACTGCAACTGGCGACAATTGCTCCTCATTCCAAATTCCGACCGGTTCGTCGTCGATGGTGGGTTCCCTGCGTCTGGGCGGTGCATCGCTGCCGACCCGACCGATCTCCTCGCCGACCGACGACCGCGGGGCCTGGTCGGCGGGGGCTGTGCGCCGCTCACCGTCGACCCGCGACCGACCACCTGCACGGCGGGCTGACGATGCCTCCGACACACGTCATCTCCAGTAGCAGGAGGCAGACGACGCATGCGTTTCGACCAATGGAGAGCCACGTTCGAGCGGAGGGCCACCCGGCCACGCCCAACCATCCACGACATCTCGGAGATTCCGCCCCCACTACGCCCCGTCCTGGCCGCCAGCCTGGCTCGATTCCAGCTCGGCGAGACGGGGGAAGGACGCATCGTTGCCGACCTGCGCCGTCGCGCGACGCGATGGGGGCTGGGTGACGACTACCTCGAGTCGCTGCGCCTGTTCATCGCCGAAGAGGGACGCCACGCGGCGCTGCTGGGGACGGCCGTCCGGGCGCTGGGTGGCCAGACGCTGGGGCGCACATGGTCGGCCGATGCGTTCGCGGCGGTCCGTCGCGTGACCGGGCCGGGCTTCGAGCTGGCGGTGCTGCTCGCCGCCGAGGTGGCGGCGCTGAGCTTCTACGCCACCCTCGTCGAGCATCTGCCCCGTGGGCCACTCCACGCTGCCCTCGCCGAGATCGCACAGGACGAGCGGGTTCACCTCCGATTCCATATCGACTTCTTCCGCGACGCTCTGCCCTTGGCCCCGGTCCGACGTGCGGCGACGCTGGCGTGGACACCCCTGGGGCTGGCCGCGGGTGTCGTGGTGGCCACCGATCACCGCGAAGCGATGCGGGCAATGGGGGTGACCCCCACCGCGGTGCTGCAACGAGCACAGGCCCTGGTCGGCGAGACCGTGGCCGCCATCGACCTGCCGTCACGCGAGCGGGGCAAGCGTAGCCAGGCGTGCGCGGCGTGGTCGGAAGCGGTACGCGGTGTGGTCGCTCAGCCGGCCGCCACGAGGGCTTCGATGGCCCGCCGCGTATGAACCCGCAGCATCTGTCGACGATACGGCGCCTCGTAGGGCACGTTCTCCAGCGGCTTGCACTGCTTGTGCACACGCTCGGCGACCGCAGACGCGACGCCTTGATCAGACAGCGCCTTGCCGAGGATGTCATCGAGACGGGTCACCCGTCGTGGTCGCGCTCCGAGCACCCCCGCCACGACGTGCGCCGCGGTGATCGGCGCATCGATGCGGTCTCGTTCCAGCTCGAAGCGCAGCGCGACACTGATGAGGGGGAAGTCGATGCTCCCGCGGACGGTCCACTTGGAGTAGTGGCAGCGGCGAGGGCCGGTGGGCAGCGGGACCAGGATCTCCGTGCTCAGCTCGCCATCGTCGCGGGTGGTGTGCCGCGTCCCGTCGGCCACGTAGTAGTCCTCGATCGGCAGCTCGCGACGACCATTGGGACCCACCAGCACGACATGCGCGCCCAGGCCGATGAGCACGGGTACGCAGTCGCTGCTCATCGCGGCCACGCAGTTGCGACCACCGGGCACCACGTGGCACACGTTGCCTTCGCTCTTGATGCACCCGCCGCCGATTGCCTCGCGCCAAAACGCCGTCTGGTTGACGTAGCGGCACCGGGTGTCGAGATTGATGTTGCCGCCCAGCGTCGCCATGTTGCGAATGAGCGGGCTGGCCACGAGGCCCGCCGCCTGGGCGAGGCTCCCGAAGTGCTCACGCACCAGAGGATCCTCGCTCACCCCCGTCAGCGTGACTCGGGCCCCGATGCGGAGCATCTTCGTGGCCTCGTCGATCGCCACCGCCCGCATGCCCTCGACCCGGCTGAGGCTCACCAAGACCGGCGGCTGCTCGAGTCGATGCTTGAGGTTCGGCAGCAGGTCGGTCCCCCCCGCGACCACGCGGGCGCCGGGCGATTGCAGAGCGGTGACCGCCTCCTCGATGGTGGCGGGCGTCTGAACGGAAAACCTCGGCATGCGCAGCATCAGGCGGTCCTCCGTGCGGTGCCCTTGTGGGGAGCCAGCTCCCCAGCGGCCTCGGCCGCGCGCCGCTGCTCCAGTGCTTGCAGCACCCGGGGCGGGGAAAATGGCAGCGAGTCCAAGCGGATGCCCACCGCGTCGTAGATTGCATTGGCGATGGCGGGAATCGACGGGTGCAGCGGACCCTCGCCCGCTTCTTTGGCGCCGTAGGGCCCCTGCTCGTCGGGTGCCTCCACGATCAACGACCGCAGCTGCGGAGTATCGATGAAGGTGGGGATTCGATAGTCGAGCAGGCTCGGCGCGGGATGGACTCCGCCATGGTCCGGATCGACGATGTGCTGCTCCATCAACGCCTCGGCAAAGCCCATGTAGGCCGAGCCCTCCATCTGCCCCTCGACGATGCGACGCGACAGCGCCCGTCCGCAGTCGTGGGCGACCCAGATCGTGCCCACCGTCACCACGCCCGTCTCCTCGTCGACCTCGACCTCGGCAATGTGGCTGGTGAAGCTGTACGCGGGGGAGGCTCCGATCGTCCCGCCCCGGTAGTCGCCATGCCGATCTTTGGGGGTGTTGTACGACCCCACCTCGCCCAGCAAGCCGTGGTCTTCCTCGGCCCACGAAAAGGCCTCGGCGATGTCGATGTGTCGATCGGGGTCTTCGATGTCGATCGCCTTGCGCTCGACCAGAGTCACCCGCCGCACCGGCACCTCCCACCGCTTGGCGACGGCCCCGCACACCTTGCGGCGCAGTCGGTGCGCCGCGTCGAGGCAGGCGTTGCCGACCATCAGAGTGATGCGCGAGCTGTAGGCGCCCAGGTCGACCGGGCACAGGTCGGTATCCGCAGAGAGCACCCGAATGTCCTCCAGCGGCAGCCCCAGCTCTTCGCCCACGATGACCGCGAGCATGGTGTTGGAGCCCTGTCCGATGTCGTTGGCGCCCGAGAACACCCGCGCTCGCCCGCTGCGGTCGAGACACACCTGCACCGCCGCTTGCGGCATCGCGTTGGGGTAGATGGGGTAGTTGGTCCCGGAGATGTAGGTGCTCCCCGCGACGCCCAGCCCTCGACCGTAGGGCAGGGTCGTGCGGCGCTCCTTCCAGCCGCTCGCCTCTTCCACCCGACGCAGGCACTCGAGAAATCCGTTGGAGCCGATCTGGAACTCGTTGACCGTCTTGGCCCCCTCGCCCATGTCGTTGCGCCGCCGCAGCTCGATGGGGTCGACCCCCAGAGCCACCGCCGCCTTGTCGAGCTGCACCTCGATGGCGAAGCGCGGCTGCACGCTGCCGTGCCCGCGCTTGGGACCGCAGGCGGGCTTGTTGGTGTAGGCCCGCCGCGAGTGGAAGCGATACGACCCGAAGTCGTAGGGCGAGCACAGCAGCTGCCCCGAGTAGTAGGTGGTCACCAGCCCAAAGCTCGAGTAGGCGCCGCCGTCGATGAGCGTGTTGGCATCGACCGCGGTGATCTTGCCGTCGCGCGAGAACCCGGTGCGGTACTTCATCAGCATCGGGTGGCGGCCCCGGTGGCTGTAGAAGACCTCTTCGCGGGTGTAGAGGATCTTCACCGGTCGCCCGGTGATCATCGCCAGCTTCGCCACGCAGAACTCGAGGTCGAAGGGCTCACTCTTGCCGCCGAACGCTCCGCCCAGCGGCGGCTGAATCACGCGGATCCGGTGGGCGGGCACCTCGAGCACCTTGGACAGCTCGCGATGGAGGTAGTGGGACACCTGCGTCGCCGACCACACCGTCAGCAGACCGTCGTCTCCCGCCGAGCCTCCGCGCTCCACGTGGGCCACCGCGCAGTGCGGCTCGATGGCGGCGTGGGTGGTCCCCTCGAAGAAGTACTCGCCCTCCACCACCAGGTGGGCTCCGGACAGACCGCCCTCGACGTCGCCGAACTCGAGCTCGACCTTCTTGCTCAGGTTGCCCTTGCGTGAGTACGGATTGATCTGCAGGTCGGACGCGAGCGACTCCTCGGGATCGAACAACCCCGGCAGCACCTCGTACTCGACCTCGATCGCATCGACCGCTTCGATGGCCGTCTCTTCGTCGACCGCTGCGACCGCGGCCACGCCGTCCCCCACGTACAGGGCCTTGTCGACGGCGAGCGCGTTCTCGTCGGGCGTCCACGGAATGATGCCGTAGGGGATCGGAAAGTCGCGCCCGGTCACCACCGCATGAACCCCGGCAATTGCCAGCGCCCGACTGGTGTCGATCGACACGATTCGGGCGTGCGCGTGAGGGCTTCGCTTGATCTTGCCGTGCAGCAGCCCGGGAAGCTTGAGGTCGTCGGTGTAGCGGGTAATGCCCCGCATCCGCTCCATCGCATCGACCTTGCGATGGGTCCCACCCAGCTGCCAGTTGTCGTGGTCGGCCGCCTCGGCTGCGTCGTGATGAGGATCGTCGGGCATCGCTCGGCTCCTTGGGTGTTCGAGGGGGTCCCGAGTCACTGCGCGGCGGCAGCCGGACGGGTTGGGGCCTGCCCTGCACCGTCGGCTGTCTCGTCGTCGGTGTGCATCAGGCGGCTGGCATCGATCACCGCGTCGATGATCTTGGTGTACCCCGTGCAGCGGCACAGGTTGCCCGCGAGGGCGGCACGCACTTCGGGGTCGGTCACCGGTCGCGGCGTCTTGCGAACCAGCGCTTCGGCACTCATCAAGATCCCCGGGGTACAAAACCCGCACTGCGCCGCGTCCCAGCGGTCGAAGGCATCCTGCAGCGGGTGTACGCCGCCGTGGCCAGTGGCGAGGCCCTCCACCGTGGTCACATCGCGACCCTCGGCATGGATCGCCAAGGTGAGGCATGCCAGTTGCGGCTCGCCGTCGATCTGTACCGTGCAGGCGCCACAGTCGCCCTTGTCGCAGCCTTGCTTGCTGCCGATGAGATCGAGCTGGTACCGGAGCACCTCGAGCAAGGTGTGGTGGGGCTGCACCGCGACCTGAACCGGCTCACCATTGATACGAACGCTCAATAGGCTCGCGGGACTGGGCGACGACATGCCCGCTAGATTGCAGCCCGGCGGTCGGCCCACGCAAGGCTGGCCCGCTGCTCCCACGGCGAGGTAGCGCACCTGCGGACCGGCGCGGTCCGCCCACCGCCCACAATCCTGTGTGAAAGCTCAGTGCCCGCCGGTACAGCGTGCTAAAAACCGCAGCGTGCGAGGGCAGCGGTGGCTTTGGGGCGGCATGCTGCTGTGGGCGGCGGGATGCGTCGCCCACCGCGGGCCCTGGCTGTCGACGACCGTAGCCGACGACGCACCCGACCCCGCGGGTGTCGATCTGGTCCTGCTGGGCAGCATGGCGCCGCCCGATCGCGGTGCCCAAGCGATGGCCGCTCGCGTGGAGCAGGTGCTCGACGGGTCTCGACCGGCCGTGGTCCTGTGGCTCGGTGACCTGGCCGCGGCGCCGCTGCGCACGGCCAGCCGCCGCGCGCTTCGACGAGGCCCGCGGTGCACCCTGGGGCCTTCGGATCCCTGGCCCTCCCCCGCGGTGGAGGCCTTGATGGTGGCGACCCAAGGCGGTCGGGCCTCCGCGAGCTTCGCCGTCCCCGGGGTGCTCGATCATCGATGTGGCTACGACGACGCCCCCGAGTTCAACCCCGACTCGAGGCGAGTGCCCGGCACACACTACGTGCTGCAGGTCTACGCCGATGGCTCGGTCACCGAGCGCGCGTCGTGTCGGGAAGGTGTGTGTCGAGTCTCCCCGAGCGACACCTCTGGCCCTCAACCGCTGGTCGAGCTGGTCATGGTCGACCTCGGGCCGTGGCTGCACCCCGCCGATGACCCCGCCGGGCGAGCCCGCGATGACGAGCGTGTGCGGAGCCTCGAAGCCATGCTCGAGGCCGTCGC
>JAHZJA010000596.1 GCA_022601155.1 Deltaproteobacteria bacterium
CTGTCGCGCGCGCTTTGTGTTTAGCCACGCTCCGTCCCGGAGCGAGGCCGAGCGCGCGTCCTGACGTCGCCCATCCTCGACTCCCCGGCGGAGCGACGGTGCAGCCAGCACCGAAGCCGACCCGGAGGACGATGAGTCCGGTCTCCTTTCGGGTTTTCGCATCCGCGGACCAACCCGACAGGCACGACCGATGAAGACCCGAGTACCCAGCGAAATCCAGCGAATCGACGTCTACGACGTACCACGACCACGTCTACGACCGTCCGAGGTCCAGCCCCGCGGCGTGGACGAGCCCGATCCGGACGCCGAGCGGGCTGCCAACGTCGGGACGGTCGCACCCCGAGCCTGGGTGATGGGGTGGCCGCGGTGAATGACCACGCGCAGGTTCGGTTGGCTGCATTGCGTTGTGCGATCGATCAGATGGACGGACAGCTGCGGGCCCTGCTGATCTCGCGAGCGGAGCACGCCGCTCGGATCGGGGTCGTGAAGCGACACTGGGGGCTGCCCGTCCGCGTGGTCGAGCGCGAGGCCGAGGTCCGGCAGCGCCTGTGCAAGGGCAACTCGGGGCCGTTGCCGGGTGGTGACCTGGCGGCGATCATGGATCGGGTGATGGAGGCGTGTCGCCGGGTGCAGACGGTCGAGACCGTCGCGTGCCTGGGCCCCGAAGGATCGTTCTCGCATCACGTGGCGGAGCAGCGCTTCGGGGTGCAGGCACCCCTTCAGATGGTCGATTCCATCGCCACCGTGGTGGAGCGTGTGGCCCGCGGGGCGGTGGCACAGGGGATCGTGCCTGCCGACAACGTCGAGGTCGGGCCGATCGAGCAGACCCGCGAGGCGTTGGCGCGCAATCCCTCGGTGCGGGTGCGTGAGGCGATCGTGCAGGAGGTGGAGCTCGTATTGCTGGTCAAGCCCGGGACGACCACGATTCGCCAGATCCACTCCAAGGCGGAGGCGCTGGGGCAGTGCCAGGGTCAGCTGCGGTCCACCTACGGTGCTGCGCGGCTCGTTGAGACGACATCCACCAGTGCCGCGGCCCGCGACGTGGCCTCTCGTGCCCCTGACGAGGGCATTGCGGCACTTGCCGGTTCGTTCGCGGCCTCCCGTTATGGGCTGAACATCCATACCCGCAACCTCGCCGACCGCCCGAACAACGCGACCGTGTTTTGGGTGTTGGAAGGGACGTGACAACCGACCCTGCCCGCGCATACCCTCGGTGCGCATGCCCAGCGCCCGGGAGATGTTCCTCGCCCAGGTACGAACTCCCGATCTCGATGCCGAGGTCGACGAGCTGCGCCGCGATCTGACCAACCTCAAGCACGAGGCGCTCCAGCAGGTGGAGCAGCTCGACGATGAGGGCAAGCAGCGCGTGATGCCCAACCTGTACGAGCAGATCGTGCACACCAAGGTCCAACTGGCGGGCCACGTGGGGTTGGGGGTGGCGCTGGCTCTGACGCTGCTCGATGAACATCACAGCGGAGCCTCGCTGTCCCGGTTCGATCGCGAGCTGCGCGAGCAGATGAACGACGTGGGAGCCGAGCTCGGCAAGCGCCACGGCAGTCGGCTGGCCAAGATGGTCGCGACGATCGAGCTGCAGCGGTTGATCTGGCGGCACAGCCACGAGTTCATGTCGTGGCTGGCGTTTCGTCGGGGCGACGACCGCTACCCCGCGGCCGATCGTCTGGAGCGGCTCAACGCGTTTGGGGTGCAGCCCCGTCTGCTCGATGCACGCAAGGAAGTCATGGGCCTGCTGGGCGTGCGGCTGTCGGCGGCGGTCGAGGGGGCCGATCGATTCATGCTGGGCAACCGCTGGCGCCTGGCCGACAGTCCCGAGCACGCGCTCGAGCGCTACGTCTGGCCGATCCTGTCGTATCTGCCCGCGCCCACCGTCCGCATCGAGCGGGTTCGGTGGGAGTACGACACCAAGTCCGAGGACGGCCTTGGCGACGATGACCTCGAGGCCGAGCGCGCCAAGATGGCAGGGCTGCTCGAGGGGCAGCTGGCCGACGCGCTGGAAGAGCTGCCCGAGTCGGCGCTGTCGGGCAGCTTCTAGGCAGCAGGCCGCTCGAGCTGCGCGACCCCCCAGGAGGTCGGCTCGCCACCGTCTCGGGAGAGGACGGACACGGCGGCGGAGGATGACACGTCGCGCTGCTACACTCGCGCCCCGTGGAAGACAGGATCGTCGAGCTCGAGGTGCGGGTTGCGTACCAAGACAAGATCATCGCCGATCTCGATGACGTGCTGAGGGTGTTCACCGCTCGGATCGAACAGCTCCAGCGCGAAGTCGCCGAGCTCAAGCGGACCGTGAAGGACGGCACGCCGTCCATCGGTGGTGCCAACGAGAAGCCGCCGCACTACTGAGCGCCGATCGGCACGGGCCCATGGGTCATGGCGCCCAAACGCAAACGAGCCTGGCACCGAGGGGCACCAGGCTCGCACGTGTGAGTCGAGGGGCTTAGAGCAGCTTGGGTCCGGCGCCGCGGATCGCTTCGCTGGCCTTGCTCTCGTACTCCTTGAAGTTGTCGACGAACAGTCGGGCCAGCTTGTTGGCGGTGGCGTCGAAGGCTGCCTTGTCGGTCCAGGTATTGCGCGGCATCAGCACGTCGTCGGGCACGCCCTCCACCGAGGTGGGGACCTCCACGCCGAACACGGGGTCGACGGCGGTCGGCGCGTTCTTGAGGGCGCCGGAGTGGATGGCATCGATGATCGCGCGGGTGTGCTTGATGCTCATCCGCTTGCCGACTCCGTAGGCGCCGCCGCTCCAGCCGGTGTTGACCAGCCAGGTCTGCGCGCCGTGGGTCTTGAGCTTGTCGGCCAGCAGCTCGGCGTACTTGGTGGGGTGCCACACCAGGAACGGGGAGCCGAAGCAGGCGCTAAAGGTGGCCTCGGGCTCGGTCACGCCCATCTCGGTGCCCGCGACCTTGGCGGTATAGCCACTGATGAAGTGGTACATCGCCTGCTCGGGGGTGAGCCGGCTGACCGGGGGCAGCACGCCGAACGCGTCACAGGTGAGCAGGATGACGTTGTCGGGGTGCCCCGCGACGCACGGGATCTTGGCGTTGGGGATGTACTCGATGGGATAGCTGCACCGAGTGTTCTGCGTGATGCTGGTGTCGGTGAAGTCGACCTTGCGCTGCGACCGCTCGAACACCACGTTCTCCAGCACCGAGCCGAAGCGGATGGCGTTGTAGATCTCGGGCTCGTCCTCCGGCGACAGGTTGATCGCCTTGGCGTAGCAGCCACCCTCGATGTTGAACACGCCGTTGTTGCTCCAGCAGTGCTCATCGTCGCCGATGAGGGCACGCTGAGGGTCGGCGCTGAGCGTGGTCTTGCCGGTCCCCGACAGGCCGAAGAAGATCGAGACGTCGCCGCCCTCACCCTGGTTGGCCGAGCAGTGCATGGACAGGATGTCCTTGCGCGGCATCAGGTGATGCATGATCGTGAAGACGCCCTTCTTCATCTCCCCGGCGTACTCGGTGCCGAGGATGACCAGCTCGCGGCGCTCCAGGTGCAGGTTGATCGACGTCTTGGACGTCATGCCCGACGTGTGTCGGTTGGCGGAGAATGCCCCTGCGTTGTAGATGACGTAGTCGGGCTCGCCGAAGTCCGCCAGCTCCTCCGTGGTGGGGCGGATCAGCATGTTGTTCATGAACAACGCGTGGTACGCCCGCGAACAGATCACGCGGACCTTGATGCGATGCTCGGGGTCCCAGCCGCCGAAGCCGTCCACCACGTACAGGCGCTTGCGCGTGTTGAGGTAGTCGATCGCCCGCTCGCGGTTGATCATGAACACGTGCTCGTCGATCGGCTTGTTGACCGGGCCCCACCAGACTTCGTCCTTGGAGCTGCCTTCTTCGACGATGCGCTTGTCCGAGGGGCTCCGGCCGGTCTTCTCGCCGCTCAATGCGATGAGCGCCCCCGAGGAGGCGATGGCGGTGCCAGGCTCGTTGCGCAGGCCGTGCTCGTACAACCGTGCAGGTGCCGCGTTGCGGATCACCTCCTCGACCGTGAGTTCATACTGAGAGAGGTCGAATGTCTGTGCCATGCGTCGCTCCTTGGCCTTCAACAGCGCCGATATGCCCACGATAGGCCGTCACGCGCAGCGGCGGAAGACCTGTCGATGTCGCATCTCTCATCGACGGCGCGATACGTGTGTTTTGTCCGATGCGAACAGCGCGGATTCCGCTGGTCATCGCGTGGGCGCGAGTGCGTCGAGCGTCCCGTGGTGGGTCAGCCCGCCGACTCGGTGAGTCGATCGAGGAACAGCTGCACATTGATGGGAGGCGCAGCGTCGGCCATCTCGAACTCGTCACGCGCGAGCACGCCGTGACCGTGGGCGATCTCGTACTCGCGAAGCCGCACATCCAGGGTGGCGGCATAGAAGTAGCGAATGCCGCGTCGCATGGGGTCGGTCTCCTCGTCGATGTCGAGCAGCAGGGCGTCGCGGCACAGCTGGGCGAGGAACGGGGTCTCGGCCACGATGACGAGGGCTTCGACGTTGCCCGCCGCATCGCGAGCGGTCTGGGGATCATCGAGTGGCCCGTCGAGCAGCAGGGCGGGCAGCGTGTCGTGGACGTACTGGGCCGCCGCGCTCTCACCATCGATGGCGTGGACCTGCCCGGCCACCGCCAACAACGCGGGGATGTGGGTCGGCATCCGGGCCAGCGCTTGCTCGAAGTGGCCGCGGGCCGCGGCGTTGTCGTCTCGCTGGCGCGCGACCTCGCCGCGAATGAAGTGGCCCTGCGCTTCTTGCTCGACGTCGCCCAAGGTGGCGTAGGCACTCGCCGCCTCGGCTGCCAGCTGGTCGGCACGATCGAGGTCTCCGTTCTCGAGCGCGATCACCCCCAGCATGTACGTGACCGCGGGGTGTTCGAATCCCCCGTCGCGCGCCTGCAGCAGGAACGGTCGGGCGGCGGCGCCGGAGAACCGGCTCATCTGCACGCCGGCCCACAAATACGCGAGGTCCGGGGTGAGGTGGCCCTCGGCCGCGAGCGTGGCCAGGTCGCCCTCGAGGATGCGCCCGGCCAGCGCACCCACGTCGGGGGTGGCCGGACAGCGCTGGGCGTAGGCGGCCACGCGGGCCCGGGCGATGCGAGCTTGGACCTGCAGCGCCTTCACGGGCTCGACGACCGCTCCATCGAGGTTGGTCAGGGTGGCCTCGACCGAGATGTCCTCGGGCGCGATCCGGCGCTCCTCGGAGAAGTCGACCTCGCGATCGGTGGCGCCGCCCTTGTCACCGTCGGCCAGGCGCCAGGCGACACCGCGGATGCACACCGTGAAGTACAGCGCCGCCAGGTCGGCCCGGGCGACCGCGATCCAGTGGCGGCCGGCACTGTCGGCGGCCTCGGCGAGACGCCGGTCGGCGCTCGCTGCCTTGCCCTGCTGGAGCATCACGCGTGCGTCTTCGAGGACGGTGACGGTGTTCTCGTCGGCATGATCGCGGGCCACCTCGACCAGCGGCTCGAGGTCCTGCCACGCGGTCCAGCTGCCCATGGCGGTGGCGTCGGTCGGCGCCGCGCCTGCGGGAGGCTGGGTGTTGCGACAGGCCGGGGAGGCGACGGCCACCGCCAGCATCACACCGAGCGTGCGGGCGCACAGCGTGGAGCCGCGAGACAAACGAGCGAGGAGCGAGGCCGGGTTGGGCACGTCGGCGAGAGGGTAGCCCAACCCCGGGCGGAGGATGCAGCGCGGGGGGACCAAACTGCACCGGGCCCGCCGCGAGCGTCGAGCGGTGCCGCGACGGCGTGTGGGGGCGGTGTCTCGATGCCGCCTTCTGGCGTGGCCGACCTTCTCAGTCGAGGCGGGCGAGCCAGTGTTCGGCGGCGCGGCGGACGACCGCACGCGAGGAGGTCTTGGACAGCCTCAGCAGCGCGTCGGGGTCCAGCAAGGCCAACCCTGCGTCGCGCAGACGTGGAGCCAGGTGGTCGCCCATGCGACCGGAGTCGGCCAGCCAGCGCTCGACGTCCGAGCGCGGCAGCTGGAACGCGGCGCCGGGCAGCGTCAGCCATCGTGTCCCGATCTCGCGGATGTCGAGCTGCTCGTGCTCGACCAAGAAGGGCAGTACGACGCCGAGTTGCTGGGGATCCACCTGGGCGACGGTGGCGGCGTCGGGCTCACGGAAGCGCGGCTCGGGCAGCTGCAGCACCGCGGCGACGCCTTCGGCAACGGCATCGGGCGCCAATCCGATGCGCTCGAGAACGTCGTGCAGTGCGTGGTCGGTTGGCTCTGCTCCCGCCGGGGACGTCGTGGGACGCAGGCCCCGGCGTACCAGCTCGTACAGCCAGTCCCAGCGTCCGCGGTCGGCCACGGCGGCATCGACCACGGTGTAGCCCAGCGCCTGCAACGTTCGCAGTCGCTGATCGAGCAGGCGATCGGCCTCGGTCCGTCGCAGCCAGCGCCACGACAGCGCACGACCGCCGGCCAGCGTGCGAGGAGACTTGGGCTCGTCGGAGGGCTCGGCCCGTGCCTCTCGAACGTTGAACCAGGCCCCCGTGAGTCCGCGGCGTTCCACCAGCGACAGCCGGACCACCTGATGGTGCGCCTCGGCTTCGGCCGCGTCCGACAGCCGCAGGGTGAGACCACGACGTTCGGTCCAGCGGGGCACGAACCGGTTGTGCCACGGCCGGGAGCGAGCTGTAAGGGGGGCGCGACGGCGGGCGTTCCAGGCCTCGAATCGGGCCTCGCACCCTTCCTGGCCGCCCTCGGCCGCGTGCACCCCCCCGAACCGGAGCCCTACCATGCGCCTATCCCGCTCGATCCTCGTCGCTGTGGCCGCCCTGTCGATGGCGGGGTCCGTGGCCGAGCCCGCTCAAGCTCGCCGTCCGCACCGGGCCTACGCCCCTGCCTCCACGCCTCCGGTGACGGCCCCCATCGTCTCCCTCAGCCTCGAGCAGCCGGGGGGCGGTGGCTTGCCGGCCTACCTGCACGGAGGGTCGCTGTACTTCGCGGGGCAGCAGGGGCAGCGCTACGATCTGCGCCTCACCAACAACACGGCCGATCGCGTCGAGGTGGTGGTGACGGTCGATGGTCGTGATGTCATCAGCGGTCAGGTCGGCAACTTCAAGAAGCAGCGCGGCTATGTGATCGATCCCTGGAGCTCGGTCGTCGTGGACGGCTTTCGTCAGTCGCACGATCAAGTGGCCGCGTTTCGGTTCTCGGACCTCGCGGGCAGCTACACCGCCCAGATGGGGACGCCACAGCACGCGGGTGTGATCGGGGTCGCGGTGTTCGAAGAGAAGGCACGCAGCGCGCGGCGCAATCGAAAACGAGCGCTGCGAGCCGTGCCGCCGCCCCCGGTCACCGAGCCCTACTATCGAGGTGCGGGCTCGACCTCGGCCCCCGAAGCGTTTCCCGATAGCCCTTCGTCCTCGGCCAAATCGGTCGACGTCGCCGAGGAGCAGTCGCGCCCGGGCAACGACGGGTTTGCCCCGGTCACGCCCACCCAGCTCGGCACAGCCTACGGAGAGACGCAGTACAGCTCGGTGCAGGCGGTGCCGTTCAAGCGCCACCGTCGACGTCGTCCCGATGCGTTCCTCACGGTCTACTACGACAGCCCACCTGGACTCGCCGCACGCGGAGTGAACGTTGCGTACCCGAGATCGGCCAACGATCCGCAGCCGTTCCCGCAAGCAGGCTTTGCGTCGCCCCCTCCTCGTCGACGCTGAATCCCTTCTTGGCTCCGGTGACCCCACCGGGGAGTCCCGGCCGTATACTCATGCTCGATGGTGGCCGAGTCCGGTTCCCGAGACGAGGCGACTGCGGCCGAGGATGAGGACGAGGTCCGCACCCGCGCCGAGGTCGAGCCGGACGCGGGCTTGAGCATGGTCGCAGAGCGGTTGTTTCGGCAGCCGCTCGATCCGGTGCAGCTGTCGCGCTACATCCTGCTGGAGCCGCTGGGGCAGGGGGCGTTCGGAGCGGTGTACGCCGCCTACGACCCAGAGCTCAATCGCAAGGTGGCGATCAAGTTGTTGGTGCCGCGGGGCAAGCGAGCCTCCGAGCTGACCGACGCCCGGGAGCGATTTCTTCGGGAGGCCCAGGCGCTGGCCCACTTCTCACACCCCAACGTGGTGTCGATCCACGACATGGGCACGTATTCGCTCGACGCGTCGCTGCACCGTGAAGTGGCGCCGAAGGTGCGCGCGGGCGTGTTCTTGGTGATGGAGCTGGTCGAAGGCCAGCGGTTCGACCACTGGGCACGGGCGCGCGTTCGGGGGTGGCGGGAAATCCTCGCCCCGATGATCGAGGCGGCACAGGGACTGGATGCCGCGCATCGGGCCGGGCTGGTCCATCGTGATTTCAAGCCGGCCAACGTGCTGGTGGATGGCGAGGGGCACCCCAAGATCCTCGACTTCGGCCTGGCGCGGATGCGGGGAGAGGGGGCGATCGAGTCGGGGCGGTCGTCCGACACCCTGTCGGTGTCCGACAGCGCCTCGTCTTCGCCGTCGATGGCCGACCTACGGGAGTCGGTGGACGCCGGTCGGCTGGGCGACGTGATCACCCGAACGGGGACCGTGGTGGGAACGCCCCGCTACATGGCGCCCGAACAGCTGCTCGGGCGTGATGCTCATCCGCAATCGGATCAGTATGCGTTTTGTGTGACGCTGTACGAGCTGCTGTACGGCGCGCCTCCGTTCCGAGGGCGAAAGTTCGACGAGCAGGTGCAGGCCAAGCTTCGCGTGGCGCAGCTGCGACCGCCCACGGGAACTCGGGTGCCGCCGTGGTTGTTTCGCGTGGTTCGCCAGGGGCTGTCCGCGGAGCCGCGCGACCGCTTCGTCGACATGGACGCACTACGGATCGCGCTCAGCCGCGACCCCGTTCGCCGACGGCGGAGGGTGGCGCTGGGGGTGGGGGCGTTTGCGGCAACCATCGCCGTGAGCGCGGGGGTGGCCCGACAGGGAGGGAGCGTGTCGCCGTGCGAGTCCCACGCGGCCGAGCTCGAGGGGGTGTGGGACGACGCGGTGCGGGGCAGGGTCGAGGAGGCCTTCGTCGCCACGAGGCTCCCGCATGTCGACAGGAGCTGGCGCTCGGTGGAGGGGGCGCTCGACACCTGGGCCGACGACTGGGCGCGGGAGCGAACGGATCTATGTGAAGCAGGGCGAAAGATCGACGCGCCATCGTCCGAGGAGCAGGCGCGTCGGCTCCTGTGTCTCGAGCGCCATCGCAAGCGCGCGGCGGGGTTGACCCGAGTGCTCGGCTCGGCCGACGCCGAAGTCGTGGCGGCGGCGGGGCTCATGGCCGAAGCCCTCGAAGATCCAACCGCGTGCACGGCCGCGAGCCTGGCACCCACCGAACCCCGACCGCAGGACACCGAGGCCGCAGCGGCGGCCGAGGAAGCGGTGGCGGAGGCCAATGCCTTGCTGGCGCTGCACAAGACCACCGACGCTGCCAAGGCGGCCCACGACGCCGTCGACCTCGCCGAGGCGCTGGGAGGCCAGCACCTGCGGGCAAGGGCTCGGCTGGTGTTGGCCCAGGTTCTGTTGCAAGACACCCGCCCCGACGAGGCCCGCGACGAAGCGACCGCAGCCATCGGCGCTGCGGAGCGCGTGGGGGACGACGAGCTGGCCTGCGAGTCGATGGTGGTGTTGCTGCGGGCGTTGGTCGAGTCGGGCAACCACGACGGTGCCAACCTGGTCGCGAGCCTGGCCCAGGCCCGCGCCGAGGCGACCGGGGTGGGCGATCGCGTTGCGGCGCAGCTCGGCTACCAGCTGGGGGTCGTTCGCGTGCGGCAGGCTCGCTATTCGGAGGCCCAGCCGCTGTTGATGCACGCCCGGCTGCTGCGCGAGCGCTCGTACGGTGAAGACCACCCGCTGGTGGCGGTGATCGACAACGCCCTGGGGGTCGCGCTGTCGCGAGATGGTCGACGCGACGAGGCCTACGATGCGTTCTCCCGGGCGCTCGACGTGTTCGAGACGGTACTGGGACCCGAGCACCCGCAGCTTTCGAAGGTCCACAACAACCTGGGCAAC
>JAHZJA010000597.1 GCA_022601155.1 Deltaproteobacteria bacterium
CTCTTGCCGACCCCGGCGTCGCCTTGGATCATCGTCACCCGGCCGCGGCCGTCGAGCGCCATTCGGTACTCTCGCCGCAGGCTGTCCAGCTCGGGAGCTCGGCCCACGAACACCTCGGTGAAGGCGGGACCCTCGGTGGTGACCGGGGGCAGCGTGCGCTCGCCTCCGTCGATGTTGACCCCTACATCAGAGGTCGTGATGTCGCTGGCCGCCAGCGGGCCCGGCACCAGCATGCTGGGCGCGGCCTCGCGACGGGGCAGGCTGTCGCCGCTGACCTCCGGGGTGAGCTCGGTGCTCGGCGGCGGTGCGAGCCGAACCGCCACGGGTTGCTCGTTCTCGGAGGCCGACGCGGCCAGTGGGGCGCCTACGCGTGCGGCCAGCTCCTCGGGCGACGATGGGCGGTCGTCGGGGTCGCGGGCGAGCGCGGCTTCGATACCCGCACACACCTCGCGGGGCAGGTCGGGCACGAGGTCGGCCGGGCGTTGGTACTCGCCTGCGGTGATCTTCCAGATGGTGGCCGCGTTGTTCTCGGCGCGGAACGGCGAGCGGCCCGTGACCATCTCGTACAACATCACGCCCAGCGCATAGATGTCGGAGGCGGCCGAGACGAGGTTGGCCTCGATCAGCTCCGGGGACATGTAGCTGCACGTCCCCAACATCGTGCCCGGGCTGGTGAGGGCGGAGACCTCGGTCTCCATGAGCAGTCGCGCGAGCCCGAAGTCGAGGACCTTCACCCGCTCTCGGCCGTCGTCGGAGCCCGCGAGGATCACGTTGCCGGGCTTGAGGTCGCGGTGGATGACGCCGCGGCGATGGCCCGCCTCGACGGCCGCGCACAAGCCCGAGAACACCCACAGAGCACGGGCGAGCGGGAGGGGAGCGTAGTCGCGGACCACCGCGGCGAGGGTGGGCCCCACCAGGTATTCCATGACCATGTAGGGCGGGCGCCCGCGCGGCTGGCCGAAGTCGAAGATGTTGACGACGTTGGGGTGGCGCACCGACGCGGCGGCCCGTGCCTCTCGCAGGAACCGGGCGCGGTTTACCTCGGTGTTTTGCGACGCGAGGATCGACTTGATCGCGACCTTGTCTTGCAGCGGCAGTCGCTCGGCGACATAGACTGCCCCCATACCGCCGACGCCCAGCAAGCGCTCGACCCGGTACTTGCCGTCGAGCACCTCACCGGGGACGAGCTCGAGGGTTTGGCTCTGCGTGCTCACCAGACTCGACCCATGAAACCACCTGGGGATTGGCCCTACAATCGTCGGAGCCCGGGTCCCGGCTCGTTTTCGTGCGTTCGGGGCTCGACTCGGGAAATGTTGGCGACGATTCGGACCGGTTCATCTGGGTCCAGCCGCTCGTTCTCGTCCGCATGCGCGCGGTGCGACAATGGACGACGATGAGATGCGGGTTCACTCACCCGGAGATCGTCATGCGCTCACGAGATGTGGACGACCGCGTACGGAACTTACCGCGAGCGCGTACGACCTCGAGGATACAGTTACCGATGGCGTCGCGAGGGCTGACACTCGGTACCTTGAGATCACCACCCAGCCCGATCAAAAACGACACCGTGTAGCTCTTGGTGGGCTTGCACTTCTTGACCGAAGCTCGGGAGATCCGCCGCTTCACGGTGCTGTCGGACGGTGGCCCCTTGGGCTTGGGCTTGGGTTTGGGCTTCGGGGGAGGCTCGACGGTCCCGCCGTCGTCGGCTCCGCCGTCATCGGCAGCGCCGCCGTCATCGGCAGCGCCACCGTCATCGGCAGCGCCACCGCCATCGGCAGCTCCGCCGTCATCAGCGACGCCACCGTCATCGGCGACACCACCGTCATCAGCGACGCCACCGTCGTCAATCGCGGGAGTTCCGCCGTCGTCGGTCGCGCCATCGGGCGGGGCGCCGTCGTCTGTGGCGGGGGCTCCACCGTCGCCCGTCGCAGTGCCATCGTCGCCCGTCGCAGTGCCATCGCCGCTCGCGGGGGCGCCGTCGTCAGCTACGGGCGCACCATCGTCCGCAGCCGGGGTGTCGTCGTCGGCCGGGGTGCCGTCGTCGGCCGCAGGGGTTCCGTCGTCAGCGGGAGTGCCGTCGTCGTCGGCAGGAGTGCCGTCGTCGGCGGCAGCGATCACGTCGTCGTCGCCTCGCCCGAACAGCAGCCACGCCACCAGACCGCCGGCTCCAATCGCCAGTAGCCCGCCGAACAGGGCGATCATCACCCACCGTCCGGAACCCGAGGGCTCATCGGCGTAGGCATCGGGGCCCATCGGCGTGACCCCGGGCATTGCACCGGAGTTGCCAAAGGCATCGGTCGACGACTCGGCGCCGGGCATGCCGTGGGCAGCCGCCAGGGCAGGGGCAGCCGCGGCCGGCATCCCCGGATGGGATGGGTCTTGGCGTGGCGGAGCCGCGGCCAGGAACGCGGCGCGGTTGACCTCGTTGATGTCGACGATCTGGGTGCCACCCCCGACGACCGGGCCCGCATCGGGGGGGTCGAGGAATGGATTGCCGGCCGGGGCATCGAGGATCATCGTGCGGTCGCTGGAGGGCTTGTTGGCCAGCGGTCCGTCGAGCATCAGCGTGCGCTTGGGTCGATCTTCGTCCCCACCGCCGCTCATCGAGGCGGACGGCGGGTGGATCATGGTCTTGTCGGCGAGGTCGTCGTCTCCGGCCGCTGGCGTGATGCCGGGCGGAGGGTTGTGCAGCATCGTGCGATCGATCGGGTCTGGTGTCGGGGGCGGCGAGACTCGATTGGCGCCACCCGAGCCGGAGGGGCTCGGCCGATTGATGTTGTGGACGACGGTGCGGTCGACACCCGAGCTGGGGGGTGCTGCGGCTGCGACGAGAGAGGAGATCTTGCTCGACGGCGGCACGATCATCGTGCGGTCGACGGCATCGGGTGCGTCGGGGACCGAGGGCACGGGCCGAAATCCACCGCTCGGCGGTGCGGGGGCGGGGGGACGCGGGGCGGCCGGAGCAGGGGGTTGCGGCGCGGCAGGTCGCGACACGGCGGCGGGCGGAGCGTGAGCCGCTGGCGATGCCCCAGATGGGGGGGGATTGCGAGGGACCGGCCGCTGGGCGCCGCGACTGGAGCCGCCGGGCTGGCTCGCAGGAGATGCGGCCAGCATGGTCTTGTCGACGGCATCGGGGGCGGCCGGAGCCGGTCGTCGCGAGCCGGGACGAGGAGCGGGGGTGATCCGTGCACCCGTGGAGGGGCGAGCGGACGGGCCGGGCGGCGGGCCGAGCTTGGGTGGTGGCGGTCGGTTGAATTGCGGCGGGGGAGCCACGGGTACCCGAGGCGTCGCTCTTGCTGGTGCCGCCAAGCCGCCGGGCGGGAGCTGGGCAAACTCGGTTCTCGCGGTGCCGATGGCCGCGGAGGCCGCCGCAGCCTTGGGTGTGGGCGCGGGCCCGGGCGGGCGCAGCGGCGGCGCGGCCGGACGTCCCGGTTGGCTCGGAGTCGAGCGCGGCGGAGCGCTGGGCGGCACCATCGTCATGCCCTTGCCCGCCGGATCGCGAGGACCGGTGGGGGCAGGCGTCGGCATGGGCGGCCGCTGCAGCGAACCCGAAGGCGTGGGGTGAACCCCCGAGCCCGAGAACCCGCGCGGCACGGGTGCCGACCCACTCGAGGAGGGGTGCAGCGGATACACCGACTGTGGGTTCGGTGTGCACGGTTGGCCGTTTTCATCGAGCGCCAGCAGCAGCTGCTCGACCTGGAACATGTCCTGCGGACGGGTCTCGGGGTCTTTTTGCAAGAGCAGATGGACCAGCTCCACCACCTTGTGGGGTAGGTCGGAGACGATGCTCTGCAGGGGCGGAGGCGGCTGGGTGGCGTGCTGCAGCAGCACGTCGAAGGCGTTGTTGCCGTCGAAGGGGACGCGGCCCGCGAGCATCCGGTAGGCCAGGATCCCGACCGAGTAGACCTCCGACCGCGGATCGGCGGAGATGCCCCGCGCCATCTCGGGGGCCATGTAGCTGGGCGTGCCCAGGATCTCCGAGGTTCCGGTGAGCACCCGGGCATCACCCGCGGCGGCCTCATCGAGCTTGGCGATGCCGAAATCGAGCACCTTGACCAGCTGGTGGTTCTCCGGCCCATTGACGATGAAGCAGTTCGCCGGCTTGATGTCGCGGTGGATGATCCCCTGCGTGTGCGCGGCATGCAGCGCACGGACGATCTGAACGAGGATCCAACGCGTGGCGCCCCACTGCAGGCGGCCCTCCCGCTTGAGCCGCTTGGAGAGGTCTTCACCCTCGAGCAGCTCCATCACCGTGTAGACGGTGCTGTCGGTCATGTCCCCGTAGTCGATGATCTCGACCACGTTGGGGTGCTTGATCTTCGAGGCGGCCCGGGCCTCACGAAGGAATCGCGCGACGTAGTCGTCGCGGTGCATCAGCGTGGGCTTGAGCACCTTGACGGCAACCCGCTTGTCGAGCCGCTGGTGACGGGCCTCGAACACGGCGCCCATTCCTCCGGCGCCGAGGATCGGTCCGATCTCGTAGCGGCCGTCGAGAACCGTGCCGCTGATGTTCGGAATCCCGCGAGGCAGCGGCGCCGCAGGAGGGGCCGACGGGTTGGACGGGTCGCTCACGGGTAACCGAGACGATGCTAACCCACATGGGCGTAGCGGCGAATCGACGGACCTCGATGCTGGTGGCGGTGGGGGTGTGCGGTGTGCGGGGCTGTCGTAGCTACGATGGTTCGAAGACCGCGGAAATCCCGGGGGCGCTGGACCCCGGGGAACGAGTCTGGTCCGAGGGTCCGGGCTTACGGCCGGTTCGTCGCGGCAGAGGTTGGCTCGGGTCGGCCGCGGCGGTTTTCGTAGTGCCAGGTCTCGACGATTTGCCCCCCCTCGAACCGGTGAATATCGGCGAAACCGTGGGCTAGGACGATGCCCTCGCGCATCAGGCCGCGGTCGTGGATGGAGCCTTCGACCACCACGAACCGCCGGCCGGCATAGTGATGCTCCACGTGGATCCGGCCGGGGCCGAGGGTCTTGGCGAACGCGCCGAGGTACGCGGTCGGGCCATGGTGCGTGCGGCGGGCCACGATGTCGTGCATCACCACGGTCCGCGCCAGCGGCAGCGCGTCCCGGGGTGGTCGGTCGGACTTTTGTGGGTCGAGCGCGGCGAGCAGGGTTCGAGTCGCGACCACGTGGGGCACCACGGGATCTCCTCCTTCGACCGTGGGGGCCGCGGGGGTGCCCAACGCCAAGGTGCCGTCGACATCTTGGGGCCACGCACGGACCGGGCCGAGAGGGTCGCCATACTGGCGGATCTCTCGGAGCCCATCGTCGTCCAGCTCGACCACCAGCGCCATTTCGTAGCGGGGACCAGGCGCGCCGAGGTCGGGCCCGACCGACAGCTGGACGAACAACGGGCTGCCGCCCAGATCGATCACACGGCGCATCGCGAGGTTCAGGCCGTCGCGGGTCCACGGCGCCATCGCCCGTCGCAGCGTGGTGGCACCGGTGACGCCATCGTCGGGCCCTCCGGGTGGAAGCCATCGTCCTGTCTCGCCGACCAGCGCAGCCATGCCGTCGGGGTTGCCCGCGTCCACCGTCTCGAGTGCTTGCCAAAGCCGCTGCACCACCTCGCGTACGCTCGGGTCTCGCAGTGCGGGCGGCAGCACCTCGGCCGGGGCCATGACGGCAGTCGTGGTGATCGCGGGCGGGTCGGGGCGAGTGGGCGGCGCGCGCTCGGCCGGCGGACTCGGCGTGCTGTGCGGTGGGTTGGCGGCTACGGGATGGGTCCGTGCGCCTTGCTCCGCGTCGCCCCGCGGTTGTGGAGCCGGGCTCGGGCACCCTCCGAGGGCGCCGATCGACGCCACCGCCAGGGCGCCGAGCGCCGCGGTCGTGCGCGAGACGAGGGCCACGAAGGCGGTCGGCATCAGGGGTCCAAGCATGCCCGTCAGCGGCGAAGGCGACCACCCTGGCCCGTGCTACAAACCGCCCATGCGGGCCCTCGCCCTCGACGTTGGCACCCGGACCATCGGCCTCGCGCTCAGTGATCCGGATGGCGTCGTCGCCTCGGCCTGGGAGACGGTGATTCGCCGCGGTGAGACCGACGACGTCACGGAGTTGGTCGCGAGGATCCGCGATCGCGAGGTGGAACAGGTGGTGGTGGGTCTCCCGCTCGAGCTCGATGGTCGCGAGGGCCGCCGAGCCAAGCGAGTGCTGCGGCTGACCGAGGTGCTCACCGAGCGTCTGGCCACGCTGCCGGGCACCCCGGTTGGTGTGGTTACCTGGGACGAGCGCTTCTCCACCGCGGCGGCCGAGCGTGTGTTGCGAGAGGCCGATGTCTCCCGCGCTCGTCGCAAGAAGAAG